>CALGHC010000375.1 GCA_937915965.1 uncultured Myxococcales bacterium | reverse complement strand
GGGGGCTGGCCGACTTGCCCTTGCTCCGGCCCGCCGTTACACTCCCCAGCGCGCGACCAGCCCGAGCCTCCCGCAGGTACGATCTGAGCCGCCGATTGCGATTCACCGACACCGACCAACTGGAAGCCGCACCCATGCAACCCTCGTCCCGGCACGACACCGCGCGACCTGCCCGCCGGCCCGGAGCCGATCGGCTTGGTCTGCGGCGCGCCTGCCTCGGTCTCGTCATCGGCGCCGTTGTCAGCTCAATCTCTTGCAGCGGTCGGCAGGCCGTCGACGAGTACCCGGACGTGCCGGTCTCAGATCAGGACGCGATCGACGCTGCATTGAGCCGCCAGTTGCAGATTGGCTATCAGATCAAGGCAGTCGCTGCGCAAGACAACGCCATGGACCTCTGCCACGAGATGTGCAATCGCTCTGACGAGAGTTGTGATCTCGCCGGTGAAGTCTGCGGCCATAGCAGCAACTACCCCGGCGTCATCACCCTGGGTGCGAAGTGCAACGTCGCCCGGGAACGTTGCCGCGGTCACCGCCTGAAGGTGCCGCGGCAGTGCCACTGCGCGCAGCGAGCGAGCGCCACCTAGCCAGCGCTGTAGTCCCCCTTCGACGGCGCGGCCATTGAACGCGCTTCGATCTGCCTGCACGCCAACCGGCGAAAGGCAGCAAGCGAATCGGTTCCTCCGGGGCCGGTCGCCCGCGATTCCCACGGCCGCCAAACGGTCCAACTGCCCCCGGAGGCGTCCAAGCGGGCGACCCGGGCGCCAGTGAGAGGTCCATGCAGTCCATTCGCAATGTTGGCATCATCGCCCACGTCGATCACGGCAAGACCACGTTGATCGACCGAATCCTCGAGCAGTGCGGCGAGACCGGCCGCGGCGGCCTCGCGCGCGAACGGGTTCTCGACTCCAACGACCTGGAACGCGAACGCGGTATCACGATCCTCGCCAAGAACACGGCTGTGCGCTGGCGCGGCGAGCTGATCAACATCGTGGACACCCCCGGCCACGCCGACTTCGGTGCCGAGGTGGAGCGCATCTTGCGCATGGTCGACTCGGTGCTGTTGCTGGTCGACGCTTGCGAGGGGCCGATGCCGCAGACGCGCTTTGTCCTGGAGAAGTCGCTGGCGATGGGGCTGCGGCCAATCGTCGTGATCAACAAGATTGATCGACCCGAGCGTCGCCCCGACGTCGTCCTCGACGCCGTCTTTGACCTCTTCGTCTCGCTCGGCGCCGACGAACATCAGCTCGATTTTTCGGTCTGTTATGCCAGCGCCAAGGCCGGCGTCGCCGGGCTCGAGGCCGAGGTCCTCGCCGACGACCTCGGTCCGCTGCTCGATCTGATCTTGGAGCGGGTGCCCCCCAGCAACTTCGACTCCGAGGGGCCGCTGCGCCTGCAGGTCGCGACGCTAGATTACAACGAGTTCCTCGGTCGCATCGCGATCGGCCGCATCTACCGGGGCAGAATCCGCCACGGAGACCGTCTGGTCCACGTCGCCCGCGACGGCGCCACCGCGCCTTTCCGCGTCAGCAAGCTGATGGGCTTCCACGGTACGGCGCGCACCGACATCACCAGCGCCGACGCTGGCGACATCGTCGCGCTCGCCGGGGTCGGATCGGTCACCGTCGGCGACACACTCTGCGCCGAGGGCCACATCGAGGCCATGCCTGTGATCCCCATCGACGAGCCGACGCTGTCGATGCGCTTCATGGTCAACGACTCGCCGTTCTCTGGGCGGGACGGCAAGTTTCTGACGTCCAGGCACATCCGCGACCGGCTGATGCGCGAGATCGAGCACAACGTCGCGCTGCGCGTCAGCGACACCGACAAGCCCGAGGTGCTTGAGGTCGCTGGGCGCGGCACGCTGTCGCTGTCGATCCTCATCGAGACGATGCGCCGCGAGGGCTACGAACTGTGCGTCTCGCAGCCGCAGGTCATCGTTCGCCGCGACGCCGACGGGCGCCGGCAGGAGCCCTACGAAGAGGTCATCGCCGAGTGCGCCGACACGCTAACCGGCGCGGTGATCGAGAAACTGGCCAAGCGGGGCGCCGATCTCCGTCAGCTCGAGGTGCGCGGCGACGGCATGGCGCGCATGGAGTTCGAGATGCCCAGCCGCGGGCTGATCGGCTACCGCTCGCAGTACCTGACCGACACCCGCGGTACGGGTGTGCTCTACCACCGGTTTGTCCGATACGGCCAGTGGAAGGGCGAGCTTCGTTTGCGCAACAACGGCGTGTTGGTCGTCCTCGAGGACGGCGTCTCGACTGCATACGCGCTCTTCAACCTGCAGGAACGCGGCCAGCTCTTCATCGGCCCGCAGACGCCCATCTACCAGGGCCAGGTCGTTGGCATCCACGCTCGCGAGAATGACCTGACCGTCAACCCGGGCAAGGGCAAGAAGCTGACGAACGTGCGTGCGTCGGGATCGGACGAGAAGCTACTCCTCAGCCCGCCGGTCGTCTTCTCGCTTGAGGAGGCGCTTGAGTTCGTCGCCGAGGACGAGCTGGTCGAGGTCACGCCCAAGGCGATCCGCATGCGCAAGCTGCACATGGATCACAGCAACCGGCGTCGCGCAGAGAAGGGTCGCGGCGCCTAGGGATTCGGCATACCGCGCCGCGGATGGTCCCGACGAGGCGGCTTAGCGCCGGTCGCCCATGAGACGCAGCAGCATCAGGAACAGGTTGATGAAGTCGAGGTAGAGCTGCAGCGCGCCGTTGATCGCCATCTGGCCGGCCTCGCGTTTGGTCGCGAACCCCGAGTAGCCCATCTTCTTGAAGCGCTGCATGTCCCACGCGGTCAGCCCGGTGAAGATCAGCGCGCCCAGCGCCGACACCGCGAAGTCCAGCGCCGACGACCCAATGAACAAGTTGACCACCATCGCGATGACGATGGCGATCAGGCCCATCATCAAGAACGAGCCCATCTTCGACAGGTCCCTTTTGGTGGTCGCGCCGACGAAGGCCATCGCCGTGAAGGTGCCCGCCGTTACAAAGAAGACGTTGGCCACGGAGGCCGCCGTGTACATCGTGAGGATGACGCCGATCGTCGCGCCGTTCAGCGCAGAGTAGGCCAGGAACATGCCGGCCGCGACCGTGGGTGAGAGCTTGCGCAGCGTCGCCGACAGGGCGATGACCAGCACCAGCTCGGCGATGATCAGCGGCAGCATCATGCCGGCCGTCCACTGTAGGGCCGCTGGAGTGGTGGTGACCGCCCAGGCGACGGCGCCGCTGAGCGCGAGGCCCGCGGCCATCCAGCCCATCACGTGGTTCATGAACGTCGTGGCCATCGCCGTACGCGAGCCATGGTCGGCCGAGACGAACGCGTTCGCCGGGTTCGCCGCTTCGCCTGACGCAGCGCTGACGCCGGCGTCCTTGCGCCAGCCGAAACCGTTCTTCGCGGCGCTATCTTGCTTCTCGAACATGCCTGACTCCCTCGGCGCGCGCTGGGCCACACGCTGCGCTCATCAACTTACGACGGTGACGGCGGCGGTCAAGGCGACCGCCCGGCCCCGATCCGCCGCTTTGGCGCAACTCTTTGTTGTTGCGTCGGTTCGGTCCCTGCGGCGTACACAAGTACGCCTCAGTCGCTCACCTCCTTACGCCTTGATTTGCATCCAGAATCGGCGGCCGGGGAGAATTCTGGTGGTGGGTCCTGGCCGGCCAGAGAGGTCCGCACGGCAGCCGCAGTGCGGTGCCGGCGCGCCGATCTAGAACAGTCCACCTGAATCGAGAGCGGCCGTGTTGCCGCGGCGGAACTGCTCGAGCATTTGCGGTCGCCGGGCGTGCGACAGCGCCATATCATGGGTGATCTCGCTGGCTCCAAGGCGCTCAGAGAGGCTGCGCTCGAGGCTCTGCATGCCCACCGCGATGCCCGCGTCCATCACGTCGACCGATGCCATTGGGTCGTGATCACCGGCAAGAAGACTCCAGACCTGTTCGTTGTTGCGCAGGACCTCGACGACAGGAACGAGGCCCTTGCCGTCCGCGGTCTGCAGCAGGCGCTGGGCGCTGATCCCGATCAACACCGACGCGAGCCGCTGGCGGAATGACGCGCGGTGGTCGCCCGGGACCCGGTCCGCTAGGAGCCGCAGCGCGCCCGGCACGTCGCTGGGGTGCAGGCCGGCGATAACGAGATGGCCGGCCTCAGCCGCCGAGACGGCCAACTCGATGTCGCAGAAGGTGCTGAGCGCCGCCAGTACGATGACATCTGCGTGCTGGCGCATGGCCAGGCGGACGCTCTCGGCCAGGGTCGGCGTGTCGATGCCGATCTCCCGCTGATCGATCCACGCGAGCTTGTCATCGAAGACCGCCTCGATGGGCTCCTCGAGGAGGACGACGTGGCGGGTCAGAGTGCCGGACGTGTTGATGAACTCGACCATCGCTGCGATGGTCGTCGATCGCCCCGAGCCGCTGCCGCCGCAGACCAGAACGAGACCAGACGGCGCCGTCGCCAGCGTGCCAAGCACGGCGGGGAGTTTGAGCTCGCGCAGCGTCGCGACACGTGACGGGATCACGCGGGCGGAGACGGCGACCCGGCCTCGCTGACGGAAGACACTGAGGCGGAAGCTGCCCGATCCGGCCAGCCCGTGCGAGAACGTGAGCGCCTCGCCGGCCTCGAAGCGGGCCACTTGACCGGGCAGCAGGCGCGAGGAGATCGCTGCGATCAACTGATCGTCGGTTAGCGCCTCTTCTTCCCGGCGCATGATCAGAGCGCCGGCGCGCCGGTACAGCGGCCGACAGCCAGGCTTGAAATGCACGTCGCAGATGCCGCGACTGGCGGCAAACCGCAGCACGTCGTCGAAGCGGGTGGACTCGGTTCTCATCGCGTTCCCATTTGGGTCGCCGGTGACGCGCGACGATCGCTGCGTGGCAGCGTAGCACGGACCCGCATGTGCCGCCGAATGACATGCGCCGCCGAATGAACGGTCTGCGCTGCCCTATTTGCCGCGCTTCTTGGCCCTGGTCGGCTTGTCGGTTTTCGCTCGCTTGTCGTCCTTGGCGCCGTCCTTGGCGCCGTCCTTGGCGCCGTCCTTGGCGCCGTCCTTGGCGCCGTCCTTGGCACCGTCCTTGGCGCCGTCCTTGGCGCCGTCCTTGGCGGCCTCCTTGGCGAAGCGTACCGTCTTGGTCGCCCGGAACACCGCGATCCGCTTACGACCCTGTCGGGTCACGACGCGCTTGAAGTCGCTGTCGCCGACAACGAGCGTGTAGGGTTGCCAGCCGTCTTCGCGCGCTGTCAGCACGATGGTGTGCTCGCGGTCGCGAGACAGTCCCATGACAACCAAGGTCTTGTAGTCCTTGGTGTAGGTGTGATTGTCCCACTCCGAGCGGCCGTCGACAGAAAAGCGGACGAACTGGAATGGCAAGCTAATGACGACCTCGCCAGGGACGTCATCGGGATCAACGTCGTCGTCGGCCGCGCCGAAAACCGCCGACGGCAGCAGCCAGACGGAACACGCAAGCGCCGCGGTCAACAGGGCGACGCGTCGTTTGGGATTCCACATGCGGACCTCCTCGGTGTGATGCGAACCGCGTTCTGCAGTCCAATATAGCCCGAACTCGATAGCCCGAACTCAATAGCCCGAACTCAATAGCCCGAACTCGATAGCCCGAACTCAAGATAGTTCGAGTGCAACATAGCCCGAACGCGCGACGGTGGGTCTGCATTCGGCTCAAATCCGGATTCGTCCGGATTCAATCCTCGCCGGCCTCTGTGCCGGCCTCTGTGCCGGCCTCCGTGCCGGCCTCTGTGCCGGCCTCTGTGCCGGCCTCAGCGCTGGCCTCTGCGCCGGTCCGGGGCCCAAGCTGCGCGAGGCGCGTCTCCAGTGCGTCGAGGCGCTCATGGAGGCGGGCGACCTCTGCTTCGAGACTCGCGGGCGCTAGCGCCGCCACCACCGCTCGGACTCGCTCGTCGATCGTATGGTGCAGCTCATCGTAGGCGCGCTGGGTTTGTTCAACGAAGGCGGCGACGCCGCTGGGGTGCCTGACCGGGCCCGCGTCGGGCCGGGCATCGCCCGAGGTGGCGGCGGATTGCGCGTCGACTTCGGCCTGGGTCGCGTCGCCGTCCACGCCTGCCGCGCCTGCCACGCCGCCCTCTGTCTCTGCCTCGCGCGCCTTCCGCTTCAGCACGTATTCGGCGCGCCGCTCTGCCTCGTCCCGCCAGGTCTTGACGGTCCTCTCGGCGTCGGTGCGGGCCCGGGTCACGGGCTCCCCGATCTTCTTTTGCAGGAAATCCCCGCCCTGGGCGATCAGGACCTTGATGCTCGACAGCGAAACATTGCCGCGGTTCTTTCGTTCGGAGTCGAGCAGCGCGTGCGTCAGGGTGACCTGGGTGAGGTCTTCTTTCGTCCGGTTGTCGATGACGCGCACGTCCTCGCCCTCGCGCACCAGCTCGGCGACCTCTTCGAGGGTGACGTAGCAAGACTGCTGCGTGTCGTACATCTTGCGGTTGGCGTATCGCTTGATCAGCCGTGCTGTGGGCATCCTCGCACCATCCTCGCGTGATCGGCTCGGTCCGAGCATCGCGCCGGCCGCCGACCGTTTCGAGGCGGGGCGGGCTGTGCCGTGTGCGCTGCGCGACCGTGATTGTGCCGGATTGACACGTTGCGTCAACCGGCGCGCACGGCTCCGGCCAGGGCGAGCTGTCGCGGTCCCCGCCGCCCCCGGCGCGCTCGCCGTGATTGCGTGGTCGCCGTCCCTCCCCGATACTGCGTTGGTGATGTCTCCCGGCCAAGACCCACCGATCGCCGTCCTCACTTGCGACGCACCGCATCCGAGCCTCGGCCTGCACGGGCCGCCCGCGCGTCGCGCAGCGTTGCAGCCCGAGACACACGCTGGCGCGCATGTCGCCGACTGGTTCGACGCCGTCGCCGCCCTGCGGGCAGGTCAGTGGTCGCGCTTCGTCGTTGTGGCCTGGCTGCCCTTGGCGTGGCGCTGGCGGGAGGACCCGTCTGCGCTGTGGGGGCACGCCTTGGCCGGGGCCGGGCTCGCCGCTGCGTGCCTCGCATGGGCCTATGGAGTCAACGCCTGGACCGACCGCCGCGCCGATCGGTCGGCGCTCAAGAATCCATTGGTGAACCGCCGACCCTCGTGGCGCGTCGCCGTCGCGCTTGCCGCGTGCGCGATTGGCGCTCTGAGCGTTGCGGCGCTGTGGCGTTGGCCGGCGGCGGTGGCCGTCGCGGCGTCTCTGACCGCCGGGGGCGCCTACAGCGTGTGGCCGCGCTGGAAGGCGGCGCCGATCCTCTCGACTCTGACTAACGCCGCGATCTTTTTGCCGTTGACGGTCTTGCTGCCCTACGATCCGGGCACCTTCGCGCCGTCTCGGGTGGTCATCGTCGGCTTCGCGGTCCTGCTCTGCCAAAACCAGCTCGTGCACGAGCTGGCTGACAGAGACGAGGACG
>CALGHC010000374.1 GCA_937915965.1 uncultured Myxococcales bacterium | reverse complement strand
ACGACAGTCGGGTCGCCCAGGAGGAGATCTTCGGTCCGGTGGTGGCGCTATTTCGTTTCAACGATTACGAGACCGCCGTCGCCCTCGCCAACGCGACACCCTACGGCCTCGCCGCGACCATCTGGACGCGCGATCTCGGTGTCGCCCTCGACGCGACCCGTCGTCTGCAAGCCGGCGTCGTGCAGGTCAATCGACATCTGGTCGTGCAGCCGCAGCTGAGCTACGGCGGGGTGAAGGCGAGCGGGCTGGGCAAGGAAGCCAGCCTTGAGGCGATGCTCGACCACTACACCGTCAAGAAGACGATCATCTTGGGGATGCCGTAGGAGCGCAGTTTGCCCGCTCCGAAGCGCTCTGATCCGCCTCGAAAGACCTTGGCTCGACCGGGTTCTCAACGCCGGACGGTGTGCTAGTCTCCGCCGCCAGACGATTGCGTTGGGGGTGCCTCGGCTGGTTTGGCCGCGCTACCCTCCAGGAGGTTCCCGATGAAGACCGGATCATTTGTTGCGGGCGATTGGTATAGCCCCGACACCGGAAAGACCATCCGCAACATCAACCCGGCCAACACCGACGATATCATCGCGGAGTTCGGCGCGGCCGGCAGCGATGACACCGAGAGGGCGGTCGCCGCCGCCATGGAGGCCTTCGATAGCTGGAGCAAGGTCCCAGGCCCTGAGCGCGGCCGCTTGCTGTGGCGCACGGTGGAGGTCGCCCGGCGTCGCGCGGACGAGATCGCCGCGATGATGACCCGCGAGATAGGCAAGGTGCAGGCCGAGGCCCGCGGCGAGACCGCCAAGGGAATCAACGTGCTTGAGTACTATGCCGGCGAGGGCTTCCGCATCGAGGGGCGGACGTCGCCGTCCGAGGTTCGCGACACCTTTGTCTGCACGATCCGCCGGCCGATCGGTGTGGTTGGCGCGATCACGCCGTGGAATTTCCCCTGGGCGATCGCTTGCTGGAAGATCGCCCCGGCGCTGGTCGCTGGCAACACCGTGGTTTTCAAGCCGGCCAGCATCACGCCGGGCACCGCGTCGCTGTTGGTCGAGTGCTTTGAGGAGGCCGGCGTGCCCCCCGGTGTGCTCAACATGATCGTGGGGTCTGGAGCGACCGCCGGGCAACGCCTCGTCGAGCACAAAGCTGTGCGGGCGTTGTCGTTTACTGGGTCGAACGGCATCGGTATGGCGCTATGTGACACCGCCGCGGCTCGCGGCGCCAAGGTCACTTGCGAGATGGGCGGCAAGAACGCGGTCGTCGTGTTGGCCGACGCCGACATCGACAAGGCAGCGTCTGCCATAGCCAGTGGCGGATTTGGTGGCACCGGCCAGCGCTGCACTGCGACCAGTCGCGTGATCGCCCACCCCGATGTCGTTGATGCGTTGCTCGAGGCCCTCGTCGGCAAGGCGCAAGCCTTGAAGATCGGCGACCCGGCTGATCCGACCGTCACGATGGGTCCAGCTGCGGACGCCGAACAGCTGAAGACCGATTTGGACTACATCGCGATCGCGCGCGCCGAGGGCGCACGCCTGGTCCACGGAGGCGGGCGGCCGGCAGGATTGGACATGGGCTACTTTGTCGAGCCCACCATCTTCTGCGACGTCGACCCGGGCATGCGTGTCTTCCAGGAAGAGATCTTCGGCCCGGTGGTCGCCGTCAGCACCGCGCAGGATTTCGACGAAGCCATTCGAATGGCCAACGCTGTCGAGTACGGCCTGAGCGCGGCGATTTTCACCAGCGATATCAACAAGGCGATGCGTTTCATCGAGGGCGTTGAGGTCGGCATGGTGCACGTCAACGAGCCGACTATCGGCGGCGAGGCCCAGCTGCCCTTCGGTGGCACCAAGGCCACTGGCGTCGGTGACCGCGAGATGGCCAAAGAAGGGTTGAACTTCTATACCGAGATCAAGACGGTATTCATCAACTACTCGGCTTCGTCCGAGCGCACGATGATCCGCTAGACCAGGCCCGAGCCACCGCCTATCAATCGCACTGCGGCTTCTTGCATTTGCCGCCCGAGCAGCTTGTGCCACCCGTGCACAGGTAGGCGCTCTGGCCGTTGCAGCCCTTGCCTTCGCCAATGGCGCCCGTGCATTTGCCCTTGAAGCACGACAGATGTTCGCCGCAGTCGCCGTTGTCGCATGTGGCGCCGGCGGGCAGCGGCACGGCGCAGGCCTTGGTGTGCGGGTCGCAGATGACAGATGGCTCGCATTCGAAGTTCAGGCCGCCGGGACTCGTCGTCGAATCGCAGGCCTCGTCAGCCTCGGGCAGCCATGTGCAGACCGGCGAAAGATCCGGTCCGACGCAGTGGCTGTCGATCCCGTAGCACCGGTCATGGGGGCATGCCTCGCCTGGTAGGGGCAGGGGCTGGCAGATTCGCGGCGCTTCGGCGCGATCCTCGCCGGGACTGTCGCCGGGAACGTCGCCGGGATCGACGACAGGATCGAGGATCAGGCACGCGAGGCCGGTCTGGCACCAGCCGTCGCCCGTGCACGGGCCGCCGACGCCATGACGGGGCCGGCACGCGCCGACGTTCTCGGCGGCCGTCGGTTGGCAGAAGAGAGCCTCCTTGCACGGAATGCCCCAGGGGTCGCAGGGGTAGTCCAGAGGCAGGCGGGGAACGCAGGTCGCCGCGCCCCAGCGCTTGTCACACCACACGCCAGGCGCGCATTCGAAGCCGGCCGGCCCGCAGGGATCGCCTGGCTCTCCCGGGACGAGCGAGCGGCACGCGCCGTCCGCGCAGCGGTTCGGGCCGCCGCAGTCGAGATCGGAGTCACAGGGCAGGTCGACGTCCGCCGGCAGGGCGCAGTAGCCGCTGCCGCACGCAGGATGGGCCATACCACACAGCCCTGACGAACAATCGGCGTTGCGTGCGCACGGCATCGCCGTGCTCGCCTCGCCGGTGAAGGTCGCCGCACACGCCGGCTCCCGGTCAAAGCGCAACGCGAAAGCGCCACATGCAGCGATGCGCTGAGGAAAGGTTGCGGCGCAGGCCGCGGCTTGGGCGGCGTCCCACGTGCCTGCCCCGTCGGCTATCGATTCCGCCAGGCCGTTGAATGTCGCGTTACCGACGCCGAGCCGCTCGAGCGCAGCGAGGCAATGGCCCCGGTCGGCGAACGAGGCCAAACCAATCGGGACGCAGAATCGGTACCACTCGCAGGTCGCGTGGCGAAGCTGAACGCGCAGCTCCTCGAGTGTCAGCGACGTTCCCGCAGCGGGCAGGTCCACGGGCGCGAACTTGAAGTCTGGCCAGACAGGCTCTGCCGCATCGGCCGCATCACCCGCGTCGCCGTCCGCGTCGTCGTCGCTCGCGGTGGCCGCGTCGGCGAGATCGGTGGGATCCGCATCGACTGCGGAATCCGGGACGGTGTCGGCCGCGTCTCCGGTCTCGCCGCTGCTGCACCCCGCAACGCTCGTCCCGACGACTGCGACTCCCGCCAGCGTTGCGAGCGCGGTGCGTAGCAAGGACACGGAAAGGGGGCGAGTTGGCGACATGGCGGACCTCAAGAGGGCGGCGCGCAGCGTAGCACCGGCGCGGCCCGCCCGCACCCCACAGTCCGCAGCGACCAACGCGATGACGTTGACGCCGTCAGGTGCGCGCGAATACCTCGAGATCGCGGGCGATCCTGCCGAACGCCCGCGCCCTCGCGGGGTCGCCCGCGAGGGCGTAGGCGAGCGCGAGGCCACGATGCGCTGGGGCGAACCGGTCGTCGAGTTCGATCGCGGCGAGGAAGCTCTCAACGGCCGCCTCGGGCTTGTCCTCGTCGATCAGCTGGGCCCAGCCGAGCTCGGCGTGGGCCATCGCCGATCCTGGGGCTGCCTCGACAACGGTCCTCAGACCGGCGACGTAGGTGTTCTCCGTGCCCACCAGAGCGTCCGATTCGCCGTCCGGCTGGCCGGTGCTGACGAAGTGATCGAATGCAACTCGTTGTGCGGCGTCGAGCTGTGGCAGGCGCACCTGAACGCCCGCATAGGTGCCATCATCGGCGGTCACCACCCGCTCCGCGCTGCCGCGCAGGAGGAATTCGGCGTCGCTCTCGGGATGGACGAGCGCGATGTCCAGCGCCTGACGGTGTGCAAACGGAACCGCCGTCCGCAGGAAGATCGTCGAGGCGGCGCGGCATCTCTCGGCGAGCTGGGCGAGTCGGTCGGCGTTGCCGGGGCGGACCGACACTGTCCGTGTCTTCGTCTGGGCCGGCGCGGCAGCCTTGGCGCCTGAGTCGGTCGCTGCGGCGCCGCTTGTCGGCCCCGCTACGGGAGCCGACGTTGCGCCTGCTGCGGGCGTCCCGCCCGATTCGGGGTCACGCAGGTCGCCGGCCAACCGCATTGCCTGCAAGAGATCGCGCAGCTCCTTGGGCGCGACGGCGTCGCGCAGGATCTGGCTGGTCTCGGCGAAGTCGTTGCCGGCCGCCTGCCCGCGTCTGCGCTGCTCGAAGATGTACTCGTCCCACAGGTCACGATCCTTGTCCGAGAGAGCGAAGAACTCGATGCCCATGCCGGCGCCGAGCGGGTCCTCGGTCTTGTCCTTTGCCGTGCGGCGCACGCGCCCCATCACCTCGATGCGGCCGCCATCGGGCAGCGCCATTCGCAGTTGGACAATTCGGTTGAGAGCCGCAGGCCGCTCTGTGCACAGATAGACACCGCGCCTCGAGATATCGGCGGTCACCAGCTTCGTCCATGCGTCGCCGTCCCGCACGGTGACCTCAAGCATGATCGGATGTCGCGTAAACAGGCGCTTTTTGGTCATGAATGAACACTCCAGGTCGCCCCGAGGCCGGTGCTGACCGGCGAAAGATAGCCACGACCCGGTCTGATCGGCAAGTCAAACGCGCAGTCAACCGTGGCCCGTGGATTCGGCGGGATGGGGCGGGATGGGGCGTGGGGCCGTTGACCTTCCCCCCTATGGCCGACGATTCTCTCCCTCCCACCGTCCCGCCGCCGCATACCCGGTCCGCGGTCTGAGTCATCCGACCCACGAGCAGTTCATGCCCTCCCTTGCTTCCTCTACCACTGCCGCCGACCGCCCAGGGTCGAAAGGCACGGTGAGCGTTCTGCTCGCGGCTCACAACGAGGCTGCGACGATCGCCTCGGTCATTGCAGGGGTTCGCACCGTCCTGCCCGATGCGCTTGAGGTCGTTGTGGTCGACGACGGTTCGGGCGACGCCACCGCCGCGCTCGCCGAGGCCGCTGGCGCTCGGGTCATTCGGCTCCACCCCAATCGCGGCAAGGGCGTCGCCCTGCGTACTGCGATCCAGGCATCACATGGCGACTGGTTGGTCTTGATCGACGCCGACGGCCAGGATGACCCCGCCGACATCACCCTCCTGCTTGCTGCCACCGGCGACGGCGTAGCGATGGTCAATGGATCACGGTTCATCGGCCGGCTCCACCGCGGCGCGATCTCGCTGCCCAACAGGTTGGGAAACCTGGCCTTTACCGGGCTGCTCGACCTGCTCTACGGCGCGCGCATCACCGACAGTCAGGCCGGCTTTCGCGCGGTCCGTGGCGACCTGGCCCGCGGTCTGGAGCTGAGCAGCGTCGAATACGAGATCGAGACGGAGATGCTCGCGGCGCTGTTGCGAAGCGGCCTGCGCGTGGTCGAGGTGCCTGTGGAACGCTACCCGCGGGGCGGTGGAGAGACCGATTTCAGGCGCGTGCGCAATGGCCTACGCATCCTGCGAACGATGATCAGCGGTCGTCTGCGGCGGCGGTAGCGCTGGTCGCTTCCGGCTGGGCTCGCGCTCAAGCCATCCCGTAGAGGCGGCCGTAGCGTTCTCGCGCGTAGGCGATGAACGCGTCGGCGGATAGCGGCGTTCCGCTGGCGCGGGCGATCAACTCGTCGGTCGAGTAGCGCGACCCCTCGCGGTGAATGCGGGTTCGCAACCACTCGCGCAACGTGACGAGGTCGCCACCAGCGATGCGCTCGTCGAGGTCGATGACGTCACGCCGTACGGCCGCCATGACCTGTGCCGCTGTCAGCGCGCCGAGGCTGTAGCTGGGAAAATAGCCAAACGCACCCATGGCCCAGTGGATATCCTGCAGCACGCCGAGTCGGTCGTTGTCTGGACGCACGCCGAGGTACTCCACCATCTTGGCGTTCCACAACGCAGGCAGGTCGGCGACAGCGACCCGTCCAGCGAACAGGTCGCGCTCGATCTCGTAGCGGAGGATCACGTGCATGGGGTAGGTCAGCTCGTCGGCCTCGACCCGGATCAAGTTGTTGAAGTCGACGCCATTGAGCGCGGCCACGAAATCCGCGCGTGGCACCCCGGCGAGAAACGGGTAGTGCCCGCACAACCAAGCGTAGTTGGCATGCCAGAACGCCTCGGAGCGGGCGACCTGGTTTTCCCACAGCAACGACTGGCTCTCATGTACGCCCATCGAACGCGCCCGCGTGACCGGTTGGCCGGGCAAGGACGTGTCTCGGCCCTGTTCGTAGAGCGCGTGCCCGGTCTCGTGGATCAGCGCGAGCAGCGACTGAACGAAGTTGGTCTCGCTGTATCGGGTCGTGATGCGAACGTCCAACGGCCCGCCACCCCCGCAGAACGGGTGCACCGCCGTGTCAATTCGGCCGTTGTCGAAGGCGTAGCCCATGCGCGCGACCATCTCGCGACCGACCGCAGCCTGCTGATCGACGGGAACCGGCGTGGCCATGAAGCCCGCTTCGGGTTGTGGCCGACTGCGCACCTCGGCGAGGAAAGGGACGAGGAAGCCCTTGAGGCGGTCGAAGATCGGGTCGAGCCTGGCCATCGTCATGTCGGGCTCAAACTCATCGAGCAGCACGTCGTAGGCACTTCGTTCGGGATCAATCGCGGCGGCGCGCTCGCGGGCGAGCTCGACGAGCTCGCCGAGGACCGGCGCGAACGCAGCGAAGTTGTCATTGGCGCGGGCGTCGACCCAGATCTCGTGGGCGCGCACCACCGTCTCGCTCCAGCGCCGCACGAGAGCCGCCGGCACGCGGGTCGCGCGTCGGTAGTCCCGCAGCGCTTCTCGGATGTTGGCTCGCTCGGTCTCGTTGAGGCCGCCGCCAAGGCGGTCATCCGCCGCGAGCTCCTCAAGCAGCGCGCCGAGACTCGCGTCGGTCGCCTTGTCGTGGCGCAACGCCGCCAGCGTCGCCATCTGCCGGCCCCGTTCGGGCGCCGCCCCGCGCGGCATGGTGATCTCCTGGTCCCAGGACAGCAGCTGTTCGACCTCTTCGAGCGCGGTCAGGTCGGCGAGGCGGGTCGCCACAGCGGCGTAGGTCTCGGCGGTCGGCATGGGCGGACTCCTGCGTGCCGCCGCGAGGGAAGCAGCGGGCGGCGCGGATGGTGCCGCATGGCGATCGGGGCGGCAAGGCGCCTCCCGCTGTGCCTCGCGATCGCGCCTGGACGGGCGGGTGCCCGCCGGGCACCCTCGCGGCCGGCGG
>CALGHC010000373.1 GCA_937915965.1 uncultured Myxococcales bacterium | reverse complement strand
AGCCGTGCCGCCAAGCCAGCGCGAGGTTGACCTCCATCGCCTCCGAGACACGCCAACCACCGCCGACGGTGCCAATCTGTGTGAACGCCGGCGGTGTACCAAAGGCCGATGGGTAGGCCTTGTTGGTCGCCTGGCTGTCGAAGGCGTAGCCCGCGCGGCAGACCACCGTCGGAGTGATGTCGTAGGCCGCGCCCGTGCGGATCGTGTAGCTGTCCTGCCAGAAGTAGTGGCTCGGCAGGCTCACGGGCGTTCCCTGCAGGTCGCCCTCAAGGTTGGCCTTTACGTTCTCAGAGTTCAACGTGTACTCGCCATCGAGTACCAGGCGGAGCCGGTCGATTCCGGTCCACGACAGCCCCAGGCCGAACTTGGTCGGCAGCGTGAACGAGAAGACGCCGTCGGTCGCGGTGCCGCCGAACGCGATCGCCTCGTCGGCCTTGACCTCGACGGTTGTGCCGTTGCGATAGACCAGACCGACCTGCAGGTCGCCGACCTCGTACTGCAGGCCGACGCGAACACCGCTGAAGCCCATGCCTGTCATGGCGAGATCGAGGTCCTTCACCTCATCCTCGCCCTCCGTGGTCTTGAACTTCTGTCGGTCGAAGGTCACGTAGGCTGGCCGCCAGGCGACGCCCAGGCTGAGCCCGTCCATGAGGCGCACCGACAGGGCTGGCGCTGCCTCGATGAAGACGAGCTTTGTGTAGTCGTACCAGTCGACGCCGAGGATGACCTTCTTGCCTGCCTTGTAGGTCGTCTTCTCGGTCTTGTACTCGTAGTCGGCCCCTGCGCTTGCGACCGGGTAGATACCGAAGCCGAGGTGGATCCGGTCATGGATCTGAAAGGCAGCCGCAGCGAGGAAGAACGGCGCGACCGCCGGGTTCGACGTGATCGAGCTGCCCAGGTCGGCGTTCGGGCGCGCCTGGATCGCGCCGGTCGCCGGCGACACGTCGAGGGTCATCGCGCCAAAGCCAATTCGCGACAGACCTGCCGGGTTGTGGAAGATCGCGCTGGGCTCGTCGACCCAGCCAATTGCTGCCCCGCCCATGCCCATGTGGCGGGCGCTGTACAGCATGGGCGTGTCGTAGCCAGCGGCCAGGACAGCGGCTGGCGCCAGCATGGCCAGCGTGGTGATCAAGACGATCGGGACGTTGAGCGGGACGTTGATCGGGACGTTGAGGGTCAGTCGACTGGCGCGGTTCATGGCGTCTCCTTGCGGCGGCTTCCGTCAGGCGCGGGCCTCCGGAGCGTCGCCATCATGCCGCAACTTCCCGGTGGCGGGAAGGCGCCCGCGTTCGTCCGATTGGTTCGCCACCGGCGCGTGGAACCAACTCGCGACAAAAACAAACCGGGGACCCGTCTTTCGACGAGCCCCCGGCCGATTCAAACTTCCGCGTTGCTTGCGGAGACCCGCGCATAGCGAGGCCAGAGGCCCGTCCCGCGCGCGCCTAGATGCCCGTGCAGGTATTCTTCGGACCGTCGCAGTTCGCCGCCATGCACTCGTCACACTTGACGTCGTCCTTGGCGATCCCGCAGGGATTCAGGCAAGCCGCGAAGCCGCAGTTGCCGTGCCAGCCGTAGCAGCCACCGCAGCCGCAGGAGATCGGGAAATCCTCGAGGATGCAGTTGGTCGTGCACGCAGCTGCGCCCGCGGGGTCATCGGCGATCTTGCCAGCGCAGCCGGCGAGCACGCAGCTCGTCAGCTTCTCGCGGAACGCCTTGGCGAGCTCCGCGTCGGCGGCCATGTCCCCGAAGATCTTGCCATCGTCGGCGTTCTTGCAGGCGTCGACGTTGGTGTTGGTGACCTGCTCGGGCGTGCAGACAGCGGCAGACGCCGTGTCGTCTGCGGTCGCGTCGGTGCCACCACCTGTGGTGTCGTCAGCTGCCGCCGTGTCGGCTGTTGCGGCGGTATCGGCGGCGGTCGTTCCGCCGTTCGTGTCTTCGTCATCGCTGCCGCAGCCAGCGGCCAGCATGGCCACCGTTGCGATCAGCACCAAGCAGCGCGTGCTGCGGATCGGCCAATTCTTCATCGTTATTTGCCTCATGCCCATTGATCTGGGCTGGCGGGCGGCCGGTCCCCGGCAGACACGGCCGATTCTGCCTCAATGTACCGTCGCTGCCTTGCCGGGGGTGCGGTCAGCGGGGCGCGTGCTTCTACAGTTATCCAGTTTGCCATGCAAGTGCAGGATGGCCAGAAAACTAGTGAAATGGTTGCGGGCGGAGTATCGGAGCCGGATGTCCGTATGACCTCGGCTTCGCTGCTGGCGACTGCCTCCCGGTTCAAGCCCGCTCCAAGCGTCAGCGCGCGACCTGGCTGCTCGAAGCGGTTCGTCGCGGAAACGCGACGTGCTTTTCCCCCTCGCCATCGAGGAGGGCACCAATCGACGGTCCCCAGGTTGTTCGCGGCGTTGCCCGCGGCACGCGTCCCGAGGTCGCCTCGGGGGCGCGGAATCCGCGCGGCTCGGTGGCCGTCACCCGGCGGTATACGCCCAGGATCCGCTCGAATGTTGTTCGCCAGCTGTAGTTCGCCATCGCGAACGCGTGGCCGCGCGCGCCCAGCAGCGCCGCTCGGCCGGGAGCAAGCAGCTCGTCCCAGGCGCTCGCCACCGATTCGCCGTCGATCTCGCTGATCGCGATGCCGGCTCGGCTTTCGTGCAGCAGCCCCGATAGCGCCAAGTGGTCCGCGCCAATGATCGCCGCACCGGAGGCCATCGCCTCGACGGTCGACAGGCCGAAGGTCTCGGTCTTCGACAACGAGGCCACGACATCGACCGACGCGAGCAGGCGCGCCATCTCCGCGCGCTGCTCGATGTAGCCCAGGTAATGAATGCGAGCGTGCGCGGCGGCGAGGGCTTCCACCTCGTCGCGGCCGGGACCGGCGCCGGCGAAGACGACGAAAGGTTCGCGCCCCTGCGCGTGCAGCCGATCGATCGCCTCAAGGAGGGCACCGAGGTGCTTTTCGCGGCACAGCCGGTGCGGGAACGCCAGGACGATGTCGTCATCGCCCGCGCCCCACGAGGCCCGCAGCGCCGTGTCCCGCTTGCGCGGCGTAAAGAGCTCGAGATCCACTCCCAACGGGGTGCGCACGACGTCGTCGAAACCGGCGCCCTTGAGGGCGTCGACGAGGCAATCGGCGGCGACCAGCGTCGCGTCGAAGCGGCCATAGGTGCGGCGCGCCCACCACCAGCCCAGCTTCTCGGCGAGCTTGCCCAGCGCGGGCGAGATCTTGGAGACGGGTTGGCGCATGTAGGCGACGGGATAGTGCGCGTGCCAGAACCCGACCACGCGGCAGTCAAGACCATCGAGCGCAAAGCGAACCTGATCGGGGGTGAGGTACGGGCTGCCCACCTCGACGACGTCCGGACGAATCGCCCGAAGCGTGCGACGCAGGCGCGTCGGGTTGGTCAGCATTCGGTAGCCGGATGTGCCCAACTGAGGTGCAGGGACGTGGTGGATTGTCGCGTTGCCGTGCTTCTCGGTGGCGTCGCGATCGCTTGGCACGATGAGGTGGTAGTCGACGTCGTCGCGCTTCGAGAAAAATGCCAGCTTCTCAAGATGATAGCGGCGCACGCCGCCGCCAGTGGCGCTGAGGAAGTCGTTGACGTCGCAAACCCGCAGCCGGGGGGCCTGGGCGGCGCTGATCGCGTCGCTGACCGCGATCGACCGGGCATGGTGCAGGCGGTTGCTCGTCATTCGTTTCTCCTCATCGAGCCGCTGACTCATCCTGGCGTACGGCTGCTCCAGGTGGAGCAGGTCTACTCCAGCGGCGGTTGCCACATCCCCCGGGGCGCCGGGGTGCTCTCAACCCACCATGATCACGAGAGTGTCTAGCACCGTCGTGGCCGGGGGCAATTTTTCAGCCGTCCTCAGGCGGAGGACGCTTGCACCGATCGGCGATTTCCGGGGTCTTTCCGAGCGCTGTCGTTCGGCCCCTGGGTGCTGGCTGGCACGCCAGCAGAACCGCCCATAATCACATTGTTTATGCCGAAGTCGGCGACTCGTTCCTCGTTGCAGCGGCATCTTGCCGGCGGTCCACAGCGCTCCCATGCTGCATGAGACGTGCCACGCGAAACGGCGCTACCGGCGCTGGCCGCCCGCAGCGTTGCGGACCATCGCCTGCCGAGGGCAACATGCGCACCATCGCGTCCGCCTTCCCAGGGTCGCGCTGGAGGACTCATGCCCGCGCCAGTCGCTCGCAGACAGCTGATCGATCTCGATTTCGATTCACGCCTGCTCGTCGGAAACCCGCTCGGCGACCCCGCCCTGCGGCGCTTCCCCGTCTATCTACCGCCGCAGTACGACCGCGAGCCCGATCGCCGCTTCCCGGTCGCCTGGTACCTCGCCGGGTACGGTGGTTGGGGCGAGAACAAGGTTCGGGGTGGGCGGGCCTGGTCCGAGTCGCTGCCCGATCGTTTTGACCGGTTGATGGCCACGGGCGACGTCGAGCCGATGCTGATCGCATTTCCGGACTGCTTCACGCGCTTTGGCGGCTCACAATATCGAAACTCGCCATCGACTGGTCGCTATGAGGACTACCTGATTGAGGAGCTCGTGCCTCACGTCGACGCGACCCTTCGCACCCTACCCCTGGCCAGCGCCCGCGCCGTGATGGGCAAGAGTTCGGGCGGCTACGGTGCGATGGTCTTGGGCATGCGCCACCCCGACGTCTTCTCGATGGTCTGCTCGACCGCCGGTGACAGCCATTTCCAGCTGACAGTCCCGGCCGATCTTGGCAAAGCGTTTCAGGTCTGGCGCGATCACGGTGGCCCCGCCGCGTTTGTCGATCATTTCTTTGCCAAGGACGGCCCCAGCGGCCGTGAAGTCGGCGCGATGATGATCATCGCCTATGCGCAGGTCTACTCGCCCAATCCCAGCGTGCCCGGCTATGGCGCCGACCTGCCCATCGACACCGAGACGGGCGAGATCGTTGACTCGGTCTGGCAACGCTGGCTCGCCAACGACCCGATCCGCATGGTCGGCGATCATGTTGACGCGCTGCGCAGCCTGCGCCTGC
>CALGHC010000372.1 GCA_937915965.1 uncultured Myxococcales bacterium | reverse complement strand
TGGGTGCCCTTCTTTCTGTCCCGCAACTTTGGCCTGGAGGGAGACGACGCGGGCTACGTGTCCACCATCTTCGACTTCTGCGGCATCTTCGGCGTGATCTTCGCGGGGTGGCTCAGCGATCGGTTCTTCCGCGGCCGCCGGGCAAAGGTGGCCTTCCTGCTCGTGCTGGGCATGGTGGCGTCGACGGCGGCCATGGCCTCGGTGGGTGGCACGTCCACGCTGCTCTTCGCCATCTGCATCGGCGCGACCGGCTTCACGCTGTACGGTCCCGACGCGCTGATGACCGGCGCGGGGGCCATGGACATCGGCTCGCGTCAGGGCGCGATTCTGGCGGCGGGTATCATCAACGGGATGGGGTCCATCGGCTCGGTGGTGCAGGAGCTGGTCATTGGGCGGATGTACAAGACTGGCGGGGGCGATCTGGACCCGATCCTCTTCGTCCTCATGGGCGCCGCGGCGCTGGCTGCCCTGAGCTTGAGCGTCGTGCTGGTGCGCAACCACAGGGGTCTGAGCGACGCTTGAGCCGCCCTACCCACGGCCCCTCCGGGGAGGTGGCGAGTGAAGCTCTTGATTGCAAGGTATATTGGCGCGTCGCCCTGCGAGTTGGTCTCGGCGTCCGGGTAGCTCGCCTCGCTGCCGCCGTCCTCGTCAGCCGGTTCGCTCGAGCCGCGTCGGGCCGGCCGTCGCAGACGCGGTCTGTGGGTCTGATGCCGAAGACTGCGACAGACGGCGTATGTATTGAATTCAGGCCGGTAAGTCCGCGATTGTGTGGTTTCAAGACGTTGCGCGGCGCGAAGCAAAGGCGCGTTCATCCGGACAGCTCGCTCGGCGGAACGACCTCATGGAGTATACGCAGACGGCGGTTCGAACGAAGGGCGAGGCGACCTCCACGTGCCAGACCAGGCGCAAGACCAGGTAGAACAAACAGGCGGATGGACCTGGGCTTGGAGTCCCCCCCGGGACCACGCCAGGCTCTCGCGAAGGAGCGCTACGGTGCCGGAGCCGCTGCTTTGCATCGTCTGCCAGATCGCGGATAAGGGAGAACGCGACATTCTGGGCGGCGAACGAAGGAGCGTTGGATGAAACGGAACGGGTTGTGGTTGGCGGCGATGTGGGGTGTTGCGTCGTTGGCGTTGGGCGGCTGCGCGGGGACGCACGCCAGCATTGGCCGGGCCGTGGGCGGGGGCTCGAGCACCTCGAAGGTCGCGCCGGAGAGGGCACCGATCGCGGAGGACAGCCTCAAGCGCGGGACGGTGTACGACCTCTATGCGTCCGGCAAGACCACCAATGACGGGGAGGCGGCGGCGGTCGTGCGCGAGGGCCGCATCGAGATCAACCAACGGATCTTGTTCGAGACGGCGAGCGCGGTGCTCCTCGCCGACAGCACACCGATCCTCACCTCGCTCGTGAGCGTGTTCAAGGCGAATCCGGACATCGTGCGCGTTCGCGTCGAGGGGCACACGGACGCGCGGGGTGACGCCGACGCGAACAACAAGCTGTCCGGGGAGCGCGCCGCCGCGGTGGCCAAGTACATGCGGGAACACGGCGTGGCGGCACAGCTGGATTCTGCCGGCTTTGGATCCACACGAGTCGTCTGCACGAGTGACGAAGATGCGTGCCATCAGCGGAACCGGCGGGTGGAATTCACTATTCTCGACCGCGACGAACGCAAGACCGCGAAGAAAGTGGAGGTGCCCGCGCCGCAGGGGGCGCCCGCCACCGACGGCGTCAGGAAGCTGCGCGAGGAATGTCGTGAGGTGCGCGTGGGTGGTGCGCATTTCATCCTGTGCAACCTCGCCGCCACCTGGCGTGGCTCGCGTGACACGTGCAAGGCCGCCGGCAAGGGCTACGATCTGGCGAGCATTCACAATGAAGCAGAGCAGAAGGCGGTTACGGCGACCGCGCGGGAGTCCGGCGGCTACGACAGCCACCTGTATTTCTTTGGCCTCAACGATCTGGCGACCGAGGGCGAGTACACCTGGGTCGACGGCACGCCGATGACGATGACGATGTGGAAGAAGGACGAGCCCAACAACCGCAGCCGCTACGGCGCCGAGAATTGCGGCAACATGATGGGGTCGTGGGGCGACATGCGCTGGAACGACATGTTCTGCGATTGGACAGGTCCGACGAAGTACGGCGCGGGTACATTTGCGAGTGGCTTCGTGTGCCGCGGCGGAGCTCGACCGGCAGCGAAGCAGCCAAATTCAGTGGACAACTGGAACTTCGAGCGCAGGGTCGCGCTGCCCTACCGCAACGCCGCGTTGGGCGACTGCAACTTCGAGATCCCTGGATGGAAGCGGACGGCGGAGTCTGGGATATGGACGCCCACCGGCAAGGTTCTCGCCGCCCACGAGGGGCGACAGGTCGCGTATCTCAACTCCGGCGAGATCTCCCAGGCGCTGTCCACGACGGTCCAAGCCGGCACCGAGTACACCTTGTCGATGCGCCTCGGCGCACGCTCGGATACCGGCCGCGCAGCGTATCGGATTCGCCTGCTAGCCGGCACGAAGGTGGTGGCGAGCGACGACTCGAAGCGGCTTGCGGTGTTCAATGGTGGCAACCCTGACGGGTGGACGGCGGTCAGCACGTCCTTCTGCACGCGCGACGCCTCGCTAGTGGGGAAGGCGATCACGATCGTCATCGCCAAGCGGGGCGGTGTTCAGCTCGACGTCGATGCGGTGCGCCTCACGTCTCGTCCCGGAGCGTGCGGCAAGTAGGGCTCATCCCTGATCGGGCGCAAGCTGGGGCGACCGCGACCAGGGCACGTCTGGCGGCGGAGCGGGCGGCAGCTTGTTCCCCGCCGAGATGAACTTGTCGACCGGGTACCCGAGCGCCTTGGCGCGCTCCAGCCGTCCTTGTCAGCCGCTGCGCTCGACCTCAGTCGGTCCGAACGCACCGCGCGTTGCCATGGATCGAGTCCACGTTGGCGCCGACCAGACCGCCCTTGCTGAAATCCACCGCGTAGCTGAATCCGGTCAGGCCGGGATGAACTGTGGCGCTCCAAAAGGAGGGGCCGGCGGTGCCCACGCCCGAAGAAGCGCAGCTGCCGCTCAGGGACGGGGACCAATAGCAGCCCCCATCCGCGGGACCGCCCATGGCTGCGCACCCGCCGCACGCCGAGCTGGCCTTGGGATTCTGTGCTGTGGTTGGGCACTTTCCGCCCGTCTCCGTGTCGGCGCAGCCTCGGATCAGCGAGCGCAGTTCGCTGATATCGGGCAGCCGCCAGTCCTCCTTGGCGCCGGCGGTCAGGGCCTCGCAGTAGGTCGCCGCAGCCGGCCACAGGAGCGGCGCATGCTGCGGCGGGTCCTGCCAGCACAGTTGCGTTGACGGGTCGCGTTTGCCGCCTGGGCAGGTCGCCCAGGGCGCCGGTGGGGACGCGTCCAGTTCGACGTCTCCTGCAGCGTCGCCGCCGCTCGTGTCGCCCTCAGCCTGGCCGCCGTCGAGCGTTGCCATGTCCTCGCCGCTTGTGGTGTCTGCGATGTCCTCGCCGGTTGTGGTGTCCGCGGCTGGCAAGGCGTCCGAATCGACGCCTGCAGCGTCGAGTCCCGCGCCACCAACGTAGACATTCGCAGCCCGTTCGCTGCACGCAGCGACGACCGAAGAGGCGCAGATCACGAAGACGGCAGCGGTCCAGAATCGGCGCGTTGGCATGAGCTCGCCCCTTTGGCAGGTTGGGCCCGCCGTCCGCGCCGGCGTGGCCGTCGCGCCCGCAGCGTGCGATCTGCGGCGCCGCCAAGTCAACGTGCGGCGCAGCCGCGAGTCGACCTCGAAGCATCCGGTTCCGCCGCCGTGGCAGGTACGAGAGCGTCTAGATGGTCTGCGGTCTGGCGTGTCCCTGGCGAGCCCGCGGCGCGCCCGGTCCTGGTGGGAGTCGGCGACGCGCCGCCGGAACAGTTTGACCAGACCAGCTGACCAGACTAACCTTTGGGGGGACCCACCTCGAGGCCAACATGCGCACAGTCAACATCCAGGACGCCAAGACCCACCTCTCGCGCCTCCTCCGCGCCGTCGAGGCGGGCGAGGAGGTCGCCATCGCTCGATCGGGACAGGTCATCGCTCGTCTCGTTCGGGCAGATGACGCCGGCGGGCGACGCCTCGGCGGCTTTAGCGGGCAGGTGAGCTGGGACGATGACGCATTCGCGCCCATGGCCGACCAAGAGGCGGCGAACTGGATTGAAGGCTCCTTGCTGCCCGAGGAAGGCTGATGGACCGGATCCTGATGGACACACACGTCTTCCTCTGGGCACTCGCGGCACCCGATCGCCTGCCAGAGGGCGCGCGACGTTTGCTGCAGGACGAAGGCGTCGAGCTCTTGGTCAGCGTCGCCAGTCCGTGGGAGATGGCCATCAAGGTCAGCGTGGGGAGGTTGCATCTGCCCTGCGAGCTGAGTCCCTTCGTCGCGGAGGGCTGCAAACAACTCGGGGCCAGCCTGCTGCCCGTGGAGCTGCCCCACCTCGCTGAGCTCGCCACGTTGCCCTGGCATCACCGCGATCCCTTTGATCGGATGATCGTCGCCCAGGCCCGGGCGGACCGCCTGCAACTCATGAGCTACGACGGCGCCATGGCGTCCTACGCGGTCGCACGGGCTGGGTGAGGGGAGGTCGGCGTGATCAGCAACGGCGACGGCTTCGTAGCGGGCAAATGGCGAGGCAGGATGCTGAGCTCGGCCTCGAACTCGGCACGCGGCGGAACCTGTCAACGCCAATGAGACACTCGCGCGACGCTATTACTGTGCAACGGCCTCCATCGTCGCCGGAACTTCCGGCGGCTTGTTGATCCACACCGCGCTCGGCAACGGCGCCGCCAGCGACCTGCCGCGCACGAAGCGTTCAGGGTGCGCCGCGAACGCAGCGTTGAGGGCAGCCTGGCGCTTGGCGAGCACCGACTCGGTGCGGCCGTGGAACACGTCGGCAGGCGTCAGCATCGCGATGCCGCCGTGGCGATGTTCGTCGCAGTACCACGGGAAGAACGTCCTGCAGAATGCGAGGGCGTGCTCCTTGTCTC
>CALGHC010000371.1 GCA_937915965.1 uncultured Myxococcales bacterium | reverse complement strand
GGTGGTGACATCGACCACGTCGACTACATCGTATTTGGCGACATGGTGACCGCTGACTTCCGCGCGACGCCGGACAACGTCTGGCAGATCGACCTCGAGCAGGGCACCGCCGACTTCGCGCCGCTCAATGTTCCTTTCATGATCACGGTCCCCAAGACGACAGCGAGCCACAAGCCACCCTTCCCGGTGGTCGTCTACGCCCACGCCACCGGCACCAGCCGAATCGAGGCGCTGCTCCTGGCCGACAAGCTCGCGCGCGCCGGAATCGCTACATTCTGCATCGACGCCGTCGGCCACGGGCCGGTCCTCACCGATCCCAAGAAGATGCTGCTGGGCTTCCTGGGTGGCGGCGACGGCGATCCCAAAGAGGTCGAAGAGACGGTGGTCGGCCTGATCCGCGCGCTGATCGGCCCCTTGATCTACGGCGACATGGCCACGGCTTCGGAGAAGCTGCCCGAGGGCATCACGCTGGACGAAGCGATCGCGACCCTTCTTGAGAATGGCTTCATGCAGCAGCTCGCCCTGCTGGGCCGCGCTGTCGACGACGATGGCGACTGCGAGATGGAGCCCTCCGAGGCCTATTATGCCCCCGACGCCTTTCGACTGCGGGACTCGATGCGGCAGACCACGTTCGACTACATCGTCGCGGTGCGGCTGCTGCGCAGCCTCTCGCAGGCGCGGGTCCCGGCGGCCGTGGCCAACGCGAGCGGCGCCAGCGATGCCGCGTTGCTGCCCAGTGTCCTCGCCGGGGATTTCAACGCCGACGGCCAGCTCGATATCGGCGGCGAAGACGTGCCCTACTTCATGATGGGCGTCTCTCTTGGCGGAATCCACACCGCCCTGACCGCGCCGCTCGAGCCGGCGATCGTCGCCGCGACGCCAGTCGTAGCAGGCGCAGGTCTCGCAGATATCTTCATCCGCACCAAGCTCAAGGGTGTGATCACGCCGCTGATGCACAAGATCTCTGGCCCGATGGTCGCGGGTTGCGCTCAGCCAGAGGGAGACGTCCTGCTGTCCTTCAACGACGACTCGGACAATTGCAAGAAGGTAACCCGGAAGAGCTGGCAGGCGGCCGACGGTTCCTGTTCCAGCAGCCAGATCGTTGTGCCCGTCGGGACCGAGCGGGTCGTGGTCGGCGCGGGTCATCGCGTCGTCGTCACCAATCTGGACAATGGTCAGGTTGGGACGGCCGACCCGGACGCAGACGGCGGCTTCGCCGTGCCGATCCCGGCCGATCGTGGCGATCGGTTGCGACTCGACGTCCTCGACGCCGATGGCAAGGTCGTCGACACCGCCGAGCTTGTCAGCCCCTACGAGGGCGTCGCGAAGTCACGCAACACCCCAGATTTTCGTAGGTTGGTGCAGTACAACGCGAACGTCCTTGAGGGCGCAGACGCCATCACGGTCGCCGATCGCGCCTTCATCGACCCGCTACCGGGCTATCCCGCCACCCGGATCTTGATGATGCTTGCGGTCGGCGATCAGACCGTGAATTTCGCTGCTGGAGTCGCCCTGGCCAGGTCGATGGGGCTGTTCGGTGCCGGCGATCTCACCGCCCCTGACGCGGCGTACCGCGCATGGACCGAGGCTGCGATCACGCTGGGCATCCTCGCCAACGTCGACGCGCCGCCTCCGCCGCTGGACCCGTCGAAGCCGGATGGCGGCACCGGGCTATGTCTCACCCGGCCCACCGGTCCCGACGGCAAGGGCGTCTCTGGCTTGTGTCTCGCCGATGTGCATGGTCAACACGAGTACATCGCTCAAGCCAACAGCGATGACGGCTACCCGGTCTTCGAGGTCGCTGGCCAGAGCTACGACGGCACCTACAGCGAGTATCATCAGAACCTGATCGTCTCGTACTTCCACTCCCTGGGCACCCGCGTCGTCCAGGCACCGTGTTGGTCGAGCGTGGACTGTGTCGGCGATCAGGGCCTCGGCACCCTGTGGGATCAGCCGATCGCTGAAGCGAAGTAGGCACGTCGGCGACCTCGCTGCCTCCGCGCCCAGGGTCGCGGCGAAGTAGCTGGCCGCGACGCTGTCCCGCCGCTGGGCGGACTCAGGGCGCCGCGAGGTCGGCGTCGAAGCCTTCGGGCTCCTCCAATAGCGTGCCAATGCTGGAGGCCAGCACCGAGTCTTGGAAGCCGTCAATCAGGCGGTGGTCGTCGGACCCCGCGGCGCGTCCCAACTGGCAGCGGCGAGCACGCGGAACGTTGAAACGTGCTTCAGGCGCACGAAACGTCCAGACATCTTCCCCTCCGTGCTGACGTCAGATCGGCTCGCAGCCAAGCTTGGCAGGAGCCCGCGCCCTTGTCATCCGGATGATTCCTCCCGAGCGGACTGTCGTGGCCAAAGTCAACGGCAGAACGCGCGCTTGGCGTGCTCCTTGGCAAGGCCGGCCACTGCCTGCTACCTTTCGCCGCCAGCGCAGCCATCGGCAGCCTGGTCCCGCGACGCGCGGCCGCACGCATCCGCGGCGGTCGCAGCGCGAGCCGGCACCGACCGTGAGAATCCCGACCGTGAGAATGAAGTCTTGAGCTGGTTCAACAGCCTCTTTTCGAACGACCTCGCCATCGATCTCGGTACGGCGACGACCCTCATCTACATGAAGGGTCGCGGTATCGTGAGCTCCGAGCCGTCGGTGGTCGCCGTCCAGACCGACAAGCGCGGCGAGCGCCGCATTCTCGCTGTTGGCAAGGAAGCCAAGGAGATGCTGGGGCGTACGCCCATCGGCATCGAGGCGATTCGGCCCCTGCGAGACGGAGTCATCGCTGACTTTGAGATCACCGAGGCGATGCTGCGTTACTTCATCCTCAAGGTGCAGCAGCGCCGCACCCTGGTTCGGCCGCGGGTGATCATCTGCGTTCCCTTCGGCATCACCGACGTCGAGAAGCGTGCGGTGCGCGAGTCCGCCGAGTCGACCAGCGCCCGCGAGGTCTTCCTGATCGAGGAACCGATGGCCGCGGCGATCGGTGCTGGTCTGCCGATCACCGAGCCTGCCGGAAACATGATCGTCGATATCGGTGGTGGCACGACCGAGATCGCCGTCATCTCGCTCGCCGGTATCGTCTACAGCCATTCGTTGAAGGTCGCTGGCGATCGGATGGACCAGGCGATCACCCAGCACTTACGCCGCAAGTACAACCTGCTGGTCGGTGAGCGCACGGCCGAGGCTGTCAAGCTGCGAATCGGCAACGCCTTCCCCGGGGCTTCGGTTGACCAGCACATGGAGGTGCGCGGCCGTGACATCTCGGCCGGTGTGCCACGCACGGTGACCGTCAGCGCGGACGAGATTCGCGAGGCTCTCAGCGAGCCGCTCAGCGAGATCGTTCACGCCATTCGAGCAGCACTCGAGGCGACGCCACCCGAGCTGTCCGCCGACATCGTCGACAAGGGCATCGTGCTTGCCGGCGGTGGCGCGCTGCTCGCCAACATCGACCTCCTCTTGCGCGAGGAAACCGGTCTGCCGGTCATCGTCGCCGAGGATCCGATCAGCGCCGTCGTGCTTGGCGCTGGGCGCGCACTGGACGAGCTGGATCTGCTGCGCGAGGTGGCCATTCGCTAGAGGTCCGCCGGAGATTCGCCGGAGGTTATCTAGATCAGGGGGGGAATCAGGGGGGATGCGAACTGTCGCCTCCCGAGCGTCGCTTGAGCGGTCCGCAACCGGCTCGCGCAGGTAGCGACGGTTGACCAGTCAGATAACGCAAAAAACCCCTACACCGGCGCTTAACGCCGGTGTAGGGGTTTCTGATGCGATTGCCTGCTGCGACTGATGTCGACAAGCCAGACCCGTCGGTACTCATCAACCTGACCCGCTTCGCGTCGGAGGCGGGGGAACCCCGACGCCGCGGACCTGCTACGACCTACGCGTTGGCGAAGTCGTCGCTGGTGTTGAAGAGCTCCGGGTGGCTAGCGAGTCGCTCATCCATCGTCAGCAGCCCGACTGGGGCAGCGCCGACGGCGTGGTCGAGGCGCTGGCTCAGCGCGCGGCCGACCAGAACGTGCTCACGCCGGCTCGGCGTGTTGCCGGTACCGCCGTTGGCGACGTAGAGGTCATAGTGGCTGCTCGTAGCGACGGGAGCGCGGACGCTACCCTTGCGGCACACCTCAAAGGTGATTCGCTCGCCCGTGCTGCCATTGGCGACTGTGATTGGCACGGCACCGTGCTGGACCTGGCCGATCTCTGCGACCTTCCATGCATCGAGCCGGGCCTGACTGACACCTGCAGCCGGGCGGGACGGGTTCAGCCGACCGCCTGCTGCCACCGCGGCGGCACCGACTACGGAGCCACCGAGCAGGGTCATGAAGTCACGACGAGAAATGGACATGGGACACCCCCTGGAAACTGGACGTGCAGGATACGGCTCCCGCACCACGTGTGTCAAACAGATAACGCCCAGCCTGGCCCCATTCGGCGCCTCGTCGGCTCGGGCGATGGCCCACGAGCGCCGTCTGCTTCGTCGGCCCAGCGGCCGCCATGCACACCGAATCCAACGCCTTGCCCGGCGCGTGGCCCTGTGGCTTGATGCGAAGCGCGCTGCGATTCCGGCAGCGCGCAGGAGGCGGCGTGACACCGACGTCCGGGCCAGGAACCAAGGGGAACGGCGGGTCGGCGGGACGTCAGGTTCGCGACGGGGTCACCGGCGGGGGCGCGCCGATGTTGCCTGCGGCGCGCCTCACTCTTCGGCGCCTCGACCCGCGCGGGGTCGGCGGACTGCTTGAGCGCCCCACCGATCTGCTCCGGCTGGCTGGCACCTTGCGTCGCCGTCGTGTTGTCGGAATCGCCCTCGATGCCGGCGGTGCCCTCGCCAGCGATTTGGAGGGGTGGCGCGTGGCGCTCGCGCCAACGCGGCTCGTCGCCGCCGCCTGCGTTCGCGTGGATCAACTCGAACCCGCCGCGATCGCGACGCTGGCCGCGGACGGACCGCTGCTCTTGATTTTGCAGCCCGCACCGGTCGCTCCCCGACGCTCGTGGTTGGCTGCTCGCGCCTTCCTCGCCGGCGCGCGGCTTGCGGGTCTGCGCGTGGCTGTCGACGGGCCACCGCCATGCCTGCGAGCGCTTGGCCCGGGGGACCTGCATGTTCGCATCGAGCCGCAGGCCGGCGCGGGCGGCCACTACGGCTCAGCTTGCGGGATCTGTGCCGCTCGGGGCGAATGCCGCGGCCTGCCCGCCGCCGTCGAGAGTGACGATCTCGAGGCGATCACCAGGGCGATCAGCAATCAAGTCGACGGGACCCCGACCGAGGCGTCGCTCGAGCCAGGCGGATGCGCTTTGCTGGCCGGCATGCTGGACCCCGGGCAGGACGCCGTGCGCCTGCTGGTCGTCGGCGAGGGCCGAGGGCGGCGGGCTTGGCGGGTCACCGCGCCCGGCTGGACCGGGGCTGAGTTGGACACGGTCATCGACCGCCGGGGTCAGGTCTATCTCGATGTGTCGAGCAAACCACGTCTGGATGACTTTGCCGCGGACCTGCGGGCTCTCGTGCGAACGCACCCGCCGCACCCGGAATCGACGGGAGTTTGCCCTGGCGGGTGGGCGGTACGCGACGAGCCCCCCTTTGCAGCCGAGGAGGCCGCCCTCGTCGCGCGCCTCGCCAGTCTTCGGGGTACGGTGATCGACATCGGCGCCGGACCGATTCGATACCTGCGCCTGCTTGCCGAACACATGCGCGCTGGCCGTGTCCGCTATATCGCGATCGACCCGGACGCGGTGACCCTTCATAGAATGCGCACCGAGCTGGCTGGGGCCGCGATGGCCGTCGGCCAGGGCGAACGCTTGCCCATCGCGGGCGGCTGCGCCGACGCCCTCTTGATGCTGCGCTCGTGGAATCACCTTGCCGACGTCGGCGCTGCGCTGGCTGAGGCCGCGCGCGTGCTGCGTCCTGGCGGTCGGATGATCATTGTCGACAACGTCGCCTTTGTTCTGCTGCGGTCCGCGGATCAGATCGAGCGCGCCCATGCCATCAGCGTCGAGCGCACCCCATTCGAGCACCATCGCAATGACGACGCGACCGACGCCGTCGCTGCCATCGGCCGCGACGGACGCTTCGAGATCGTCGACGTCGCCGCGGTCGGACCGACCACGTCGAACCAGTGGCTGGTCGAAGCGCGCCGCGTTTGAGTAGAATCGGCCCTGGCCCTGGTGTCGATCGGACCCGCCTGCAGTTGAAGCATGAGGCGGCGCGGGATACAGTTCATCGGCTGTCCTGCCGGGGGTGCCCTGCCGTTTGCGCGGCCGGCGCGCGCCGAGAATCCGGGCGCGGTGCTGGCGTCGCTTGTGAGCGGCGGCCGAACGGACTTGCGGAGTTCTGGTGAAGGCGCAACAAGATCACGGCTTCGGGTCCATCGACCGCCACTTCGCAACGGACCGTCTAATCGGGCAGACCGCCTTGGCGCTGGGGTTCGCGCTCGTGCTTGCACAGTTTGGCGGGTGCCTGGAGACGGAGTTCTATCCACTCGACGTCGTGAACCAAGCGGACGTCGGCGAGGTCGTCGACAGCGGCTCTGTCACCGATGCCCCAGCGGACGTGACCGAGACGGACGCCGCTGTCGATGTCGGCGTCGATACCCCGCCAGTGGACGTCGTGGTCGACGTCGCTGACACAGGCGTCGACGACATCGACGTCGCCGAGACCATTGAGGACGTGCCCGCCGAGATCGACGAGGACGTCGAGGATGTCGAGGCGGATCTTGTCGTTGACGTCGAGCTCGATACCGGACCGCTGCTCCTTCCGCTGGGCGCCGACTGCACGGACGACGCGCTGTGCGCCAGTGGCCTGTGCGTATGGGCGTCGACCACGGTTCGCAGCTGCTCGGAGACCTGCACCGGCGAATGCCCCGCAGGCCTGCGGTGCAGCCTCGCACCCAGCACGGGCTCGTCGACCCTGCACTACTGCCTGCCGCTGCCTGGCGACCTGTGCGAAGCGTGCGACGGCGACGCCGACTGCGACGGCGGCAAGTGCATACAGATCGAGTCGACCGGCCAATCGCTGTGTGGCCTCGACTGCAGCGCCATCGCCGGCGGCGCCGAGGCCTGTCCGGCTGGGTTCGTCTGCCAGAGCTTCCTCAAGGGCGATCATTGCGTCCCGACGTATGGAACGTGCACCTGCGACGAGGACCTGTGGGGGTCACAGTGGCCTTGCGCTGTGTCGACCCCCATCGGCAAGTGCCTCGGCAGCCAGCTATGTGGCGGTTCGGGCTGGAGCATCTGCACCGCCAAGATGCCCGCCGGCGAGCTGTGCAACGGACAGGACGACAACTGCAACGGCAAGATCGACGAGGGCTTTGGTCTCGTGATCGCCGGCGAGTTCGTGCCCCTGGGCGGTGGACCATGCGGCGTCGGCGCGTGCAGCGGCGGAGTCGTTGTCTGCGCCGCAGACGGCAAGGGCGCCACCTGTTCGACCGCGGCCAAGGCCGCCAAGAAGGACCTGTGCGGCGACAAGATCGACAACGATTGCGACGATGAGGTCGACGAAGACTGCCCGGCACAGGACGTCGACGGTGACGGCACCCCCGACAAGGACGACTGCAAACCCTACGACGCCGCTGCGTGGCCCGGCGCCGCCGAGCCTTGCTGTCTGGCGCTCGCTGCCACGCAGGTCGCGATCGAAGTCGAAGTCGACGAGAAGACCAACGACTGCGATCTGAGCTGTGACGGCAAGGTCAAGGCGTGCCTGATCGCTGACACCGACGGCGACGGCTTTTCGGCGCCCGAGGACTGCGACGACAAGGATCCGATGGCCTTCCCGGGCGCCGCCGAAAAATGCGACGACGGCAAGGACCAAGACTGCAACGGGGGCGATCTGGCGTGCGCCGCGGTGCTCGATAGCGACAAGGACGGCTATCCGGTTGGCCCCGACTGCAACGACGACAACGGCGACATCCACCCTGGCGCCCCCGAGCTGTGCAACAACAAGGATGACAACTGCGATGGCGTCATCGATGACGGCAACCCGGGTGGCTGGTGCGACGATTCGGCGAGCCCGGATCAAGCGTCGTGCACGGCGAACCTCGCAACGTGGTTTGCGACGGGAAGTGCGTGTGGTTTGTCAGCGGGCGCGTGCGAACCGGGTACGCTGGTGTGCGTGCATCTGGGCCTGGCGGCCTCGGCGACCTGCACCGACGCCCAAGGGGGCAGCCCAGAGCTATGCAACGGCATCGACGACGACTGCGACAGCGCAACCGATGAGGACTACGTCGATCTGGGTCAGCCCTGCGACGGCGACGACGCGGACCAGTGCAAGCACGGCCTGTCTGTCTGCGCCGGTGACGGGCTCGGCGTTTCGTGTGGCGCGGAAACGAAGACGGACCTGCTCGAACAGTGCAGCGCCTCGGACGCGACCGTCGGCAACGGCAAGGACGAGGACTGCGACGGCCAGACCGACGAGGTCTGCTACGGCGCCGACGTCGACGGCGATGGCTATATCGATGACGACTGCGACAACAACGACGCAGGCCGTTTCCCTGGTGCCAAGGAGCCGTGCTGCGATCCCGTGATGAAGAACGGACCGAGCGAGGTGCTGCTGGATTCATGCGACTACAACTGCGACGGGACCGTCGCGTACTGTGACCCGGCCGACACCGATCTCGACGGTTTCTGGGGCGAACAGGACTGCAATGACAGCGACCCGACGATACACGAGGGCGCAGCCGAGAAGTGCGATGATGGGGTCGATCAGGATTGCGACAATGTCGACCTCTCCTGCAAGGGCCTCACCGACGACGACGGCGACAGCTACCCCGCAGGACCGCCGCCCACCGGCGATTGCAATGATTCCAACCCGAACATCCATCCCGGTGCGGAAGAGCAGTGCAATCTCAAGGATGACGACTGCGACGGTGTGACCGACGAGGGCAACCCCGGCGCAATACCGGGCGCGTGTGGTTCGAGTGACGGTGAGTGCAAACCGGGCAAGGAGGTCTGCGTACGTCAGAAGTTCAAGGCGACGCTGCTGTGTGCGCCCGAGGTTGGCCCGAGCACCGAGCTGTGCAACGGACAGGACGACAACTGCAACGGCAAGACCGACGAGTACAATCCCGAGCTCGGTCAATCCTGCGACGGCGACGACGACGACGAGTGCCAGAACGGCACCTGGACTTGCGCAGCCGACGGCAGCGGCTCGACCTGCGACAACGAGATCATCGAGGACCGCTACGAGCTGTGCGATGGGATCGACAACGACTGCGACGGCGCCACCGACGAAGGCATGGACTACTTTGGCGGCCCGTTGGGCAGCGACTGCCAGGGATTGGGGGCATGCGGCGCGGGTGTGGTTGTCTGCTCGCCCGAGCTGCAGATCGCGGTCTGCTCAAGCGACGCCTGGGGCCCCGCCAGCGAGGCGAGCGCCGAGCAGTGCGACGGTATCGACAACGACTGCGACAGCTTGACCGACGAGGGCATCACCTTTGGCGGCACGCCTCTGGGCGGTACCTGCTATGGGACTGGCGCCTGCGCGACCTCGCCGGGTCAGGTCGAATGCGCTCCCGGTGGCAACGGCGCGATCTGCTCGACCATGGCCGGCGGCAGCGCTTTCCTGGGCAGCAAGGAGACCTGCAACGGCAAGGACGACGACTGCGATGGCCACGTCGACGAGGCGCTGACCGCCGCAGACAGCATCTGCAAGCAGACCGGCGTGTGCACCCTGGCCAACGTCAAGGCGAAGTGTCTGGCCGGCAAGTGGCAGTGCAACTACGACGGGGTCGTTGGCTACCATCCCGAGAAGGAGTATCTCTGCGACGCGATCGACAACGACTGCGACGGCCAGACCGACGAGGAGTTCCTCGCCGGCCTGCCGTGTGATGGCACCGACACCGATCTGTGCGCGAACGGGATCTACGGCTGCTCCGACGACGGTCAGACCGGCGAATGCAAGGGCGAGACGGCCGTCAGCATCGGCGAAAGCTGCAACGGCAAGGATGACGATTGCGACGGCAAGACCGATGAGGACTTCCCCATCGGCGAGCCCTGCGACGGCAGCGACGACGACAAGTGCACGAATGGAACATGGACCTGCGCGCCGAACGGCAGTGGCGCTGTCTGCACCAACGAGACCTCCGAAGACATCGTCGACGTCTGCAACGGCGAGGATGACGACTGCGACGGCGCGACCGACGAGGACTACCCCGGGCTGAACGATCCCTGTGACGGCGACGACAGCGATCTCTGCAAGAACGGTGTCATCTCGTGCACCGGCGACGGCAAGGCGACCGAGTGCGGCGTCGAGGCGCTCTCTGACATCCCCGAGGTTTGTGACAAATTCGACAACGACTGTGACGGCAAGATCGACGAAGACCAGCTCTATGAGGGGCTGCCCCTGGGGTTGGAGTGCAAGGGAGTGGGCGCGTGCGGCGATGGTGAGGTGATCTGTTCGCCGCAGACCCAGCTAGCGACGTGTTCGACCAACCCCGACGCCTACCTGATCTTCGAGGGCAAAGAACTATGCGATGGCCTCGATAACGACTGCAACGGCCTCACAGACGACGAGCTCGCTTGGAAGGGCAACCCCCTGGGCGCCGGCTGTGACGGCGTCGGCATCTGCGGCGCCGGCAAGGTCGAATGCGGCACCGACAAGCAGGTTACCTGCTCGACGCTGGCCAACGGCAGCGCGCCACAGCAGCTCAAAGAGAGCTGCAACCTCAAAGATGACGACTGCGATGGTGTGACCGACAACGCCATGACCGCTGAGGACTCGGAGTGCAAGCATGTTGGTGTCTGCAGCAGCGAAGCGCTGAAGGCGGCGTGTGTCGCAGGCGGTTGGGTGTGCGACTACGTTGCGGTGCCGGGGTATCAGGTAGAGGAGACTACGTGCGATGGCCTCGACAACGACTGCGACGGCGAGACCGATGAAGGCTTCGATATCGGCGAGGCCTGCGACGGCGACGACAAGGACAAGTGCAAGAACGGCACGTGGACTTGCTCGGCGGACGGTCAGAACGGCCAATGCCTCAACGAAGCGATGACCAACGTGCCGGAGGTCTGCGATGGCCTCGACAACGACTGCGACGGCGACACCGACGAGGGTTTCGCCTACTCGGGAGACCCCCTGGGCAACGCCTGCGACGGCGAGGGGCAGTGCGGTCCTGGTTTCATCATCTGCGGCCAGAACAACGACAAGGCTGTCTGCTCGACCGATCCGGAAGGCACCGAGAGCCAGGCGAAGGCCGAGGCCTGCGACGGTCTCGACAACGACTGCGACGGCGAGACCGACGATGGGCTCCTCTATCAGAACCTGTCGGTCGGCAAGCCCTGCTCGGGCGTGGGCGAGTGCGGACTAGGCACCGTGGTCTGTGCGCCGCAAACCCAGAAGGCGACCTGTTCAAGCAACCCCGACGGCACTGAGCCGAAGGTCCAGACCGAGGTCTGTGACGCCAAGGACAACGACTGCGACGGCAAGACAGACGAGCAGCTCGACCCCAAGCAGTCGAGCTGCAACCAGCAAGGCGTCTGTTCCAAGACCTTCAAGGCGACCTGCGCCGCCGGCAGCTGGCAGTGCTCGTACGACGGCAAGAACTACCAAGCGAAGGAGACGTGGTGCGACGGCGTCGACAACGACTGCAACGGCGTCGTCGACGACCCATTCCCAACCGCCGGTGAGCCCTGCGACGGTCCCGACGCCGACAAATGCAAGAGCGGCACGCTGACCTGCTCACCGAGCAAGGCGTCGCTGGTCTGCTTCGAGGAGTCTGGTGGCGGAGGTCCGACCGCCGAGACCTGCAACGGCAAGGACGACGATTGCGACGGCAAGACCGACGAGAAGT
>CALGHC010000370.1 GCA_937915965.1 uncultured Myxococcales bacterium | reverse complement strand
AACTTCCAAGCGACAGTGAACGTCGCCCCGGAGGGCGACGTACCGGGTTCGGCTCGCGACGCCATCGAAGCGACATGAAGATTGGCAGGAGTTCCAGGAGAGTGCACGAGGCGACGGATCATGTAGAAGGCAGCGCGCGAGTGCGGACTCGCAAAGTCGACGAAAAGAAAGACGTCTACAGGCTTGGTCGCCTGCTTTGCGGTTGTGGGTGCGGTCAACACCGGCAAGGCCGACGTATCGCCCAGGTCCTCAGGTGCCTCAAGGTCCATCTCGGCTTCGGACCGGGCGCGTCCATTGGCGACGAGGCGGCTGTGGACGGATCGGGCCGGAATGCCCCGACGAATCAACGCTACGGCGTCGGCCTGCGCGCTGACCAGCGCGGTGTCGAAACGACCGTCACCGGCACGCCCCAACCACCGCCGGCCATTGATGAAGATCGAACCCGGGCGCGCCTCGACCCGGACCGCGAGGCGGATGTCAGCGTCGAGCCGCACGGTCGTGTCTGGGGCGTCAATCGCGCGACGCAAGCGGGCCTCGTCCGCGCCGCCCGCGACGGCGAGAGCGACGAGATCTTTGGCTGTGCCGCCCTTGCCGAGCGCCAGCCCTTGGAACAAGGGGCCAACCGCGGTCGGCGTGATGGTGCCGCGCAGCGCATGAAGGGCCAACGCGAGCGGCAGGCCGGCAGATCGACTCGCGCTGCGGCCGCTGCTGGGGTCGACGACTGGGAGGGGCAACACGACGAGACGAAACCCGCTGCGGGCGCGTCGCTCCAGCAAGACCCCCAGCTCGGATCGCTGCCACGGGGACGCCGGATCAAGGAAGAGGGCCACCGTCACCGCGCTGCCGGTGTTGCCAAGCGAGAGTGCGTCGCTGGCGAGCTCAAGGCGGTATCGCCGCCCGAGGCTTCCCTGGCCGCCAGCGGCCGCCGCGGCGGTCACGAAGGGCTCGCCGGCGCGCAGTGTATCAAACGCGGCGATGATCTCAGGATGTTGCCTGAGGACGCCGACTCGCTCGACGTCAAGAGAGCCGCCGGCCGCGCTGGCGACCAACGACTCGGCCTCCTCAAGGGCCCGTTGCAGGGCGCGCGCGAGGGTGAGCTGCGGAGGCGCGCCGGCGAGGACGCGGCCGTTGACCAGCGCAGTGGGCACGACGCGAATGCCGAGGGCCATCGACGCCCGCTGCTCAGTCGCGGCTTGATCAGCGCGGGCCGGACTGCGAATTTCGGCGATCTCGGCGGCGCCAAGGCCGACGGCCACGAGGGCTCGGTCGACCCCTGCGGGCTCGGTGATCGGCCCGCGCACCAGGGCATCGATCAACTGCAGCTCGCGACCTTTGGCCCGGGCGACGTGTGCGGCGGCGGCGGCGTAGCCGGCCAGGGCCGAACCCGCCGGTGTCGCGTGGTGGACGATGAGTGACGCCCGTTCGCCGAGCGCGCCGACCGACTGCCGGTACAGGGGCCAAGCCTCCCGAGCCGAGGCGTCGGTCACATCCAGGAAGAGTCGCACCACGACGATCGGCGGCGGTGCGGCCGCGGCCGCACGCGCTTGCACCGTCGACACGCAGACAGCGAGCGCGGCGACGACGAACAGCGCCCCTCGCCAGGCGACGAGGCCACCTGGGACACGGCATGGCGTTGTTCGAGGAGGCATGAGCGCTGGATCGCCCCCCTACCGCGTGCCGAGCAAGCGGCGCACGGCGGAGCGGAAGGTGTTGGCTGAGAAACCGAGTTGCGGCTCGAACTTGTGGCCGTTGAGGTACACCGTCGGCGTACCCTTGACCCCGAGGTCATCGCCCTTCTTGCGGTCGGCTTGGACGGTTGCCTGCCACTTGTGGCTCTTCAGCGCGGCCTTCAGCTTGCCAGCGTCGAGGCCCGCCTTCTTGCCACGCGCGACCAGACCGTCGGCGTCGAGCTTCTCCTGGTCGGCCATAACCACCTCGTGGAACTCCCAGAAACGCCCCTGCGCTGCTGCTTCCTTGCCCGCCTCGGCCGCGAGTTGCGCGTTCGGATGGATGTCGGAGAGGGGGAAGTCGATCCACTGCACGCGAACCCGGCCTTCAAACTCCTTCTCGATCGCACGGATGTGGGGATCGAGGCGCGCGCTGAAGGGGCACTGCAGATCCTGGAAGGTCACGATCTCGATCGCGCCGGCGTCTGGTCCGCGGCTGGGGGCGCCCTTTGTGTCGATGGTGACGGTCTTCGAGTCGAGGGAGTCGAGCAGCTTGCCTTCGGCGATCTGCTTGTCGTAGAGGTCCGCGAGCTTCGTACCGGCCGCCACCTGAGCATCGGCCTTCGCCAGCTCCTCGTCGACGAGGGCCTCCAGGACGGGCAGCTCCTTGGCGCCAACAAGCCGGCGGCCGTTGATGAAGATGTTGGGCGTCCCGCGTGCCCCCAGCGCTGCGGCCTGCTCGACGTCGGCCTGGATGCGAGCGGCCGCCCCGTGCGAAGCCAGAGCGTTGTCGTAGGCCGCCAGGTCGAGGCCGATCTTCTCGGCCTGCCCGCGAATCATCTTGGGATCGAGCGTGTCCTGACCTGCGAAGAGCAGGTCGTGGAGTTGCCAGAACTTGCCCTGCGTGCGTGCTGCCTCGGCAGCCTCGGCTGCGTTCATCGCCTGGGCGTGGAACGGCAGCGGGTTGTGCTTGAAATAGACGCGCAACTTGTCGCCGTACTTGGCCCGCAGCGCGGCGATGGTCGGCTGCAGCTTCTTGCAGAAGGGGCACTGGAACTCTTCGAAGAGGACCATCGTGACCTGGGCGTACTCTGGTCCCTGGCGCGGATCGTCGGCGCGCACGGCGACCTTCCAAACGGTCTTGTCATCGGTCGACTCCGGCCCCAGACGAACAGGTTGATTGTACTGGATGCCCGCCGTGCCGGCCCCGGCAGAGTTGATGGTCACGCTGCCGACGCCGGAGCGGCGCTTGACCTCGGCGGGCACAGGCATATCGGGGGCCTTCTCGCCGCCGACAATGTGCTTGACCCAGGCTGGGGCGCGGTCGGGAGCGTTGGTCGCGACGAGCGAGGTGACGACGGTGTCGGCCTTGGTGCCAGCGGCGATCAGCGCGTCGGCGCGCGTGATCTCCTCGGCGATCGTCTGCTTCCACTTCTCTGCAGACTGTACGCCCTGGAAGAGGTGGCCGTTGACCAGGTAGGAGGGCGTGCCAGTGACGCCAAATGCGCCGGCCAGGGCCACATCAGCGGCGATCTGTGCGGCGGTCTCCGGGCTGTCCATGTCCTTCTTGAAGCGCTGGGCGTCGAGGTTGGTCTCAACCGCCCAGGCGATCGCCGTGTCGCGACTGACCGCGCCCGCGGCCATCATCTTCTCGTAGTATTTGCGCCATGCGCCTTGGTTTTGCGCCGCGACAGCGCCCTTGGCGGCGTCGACGCTGTGCTCGTGCACATCCAACGGCAGGTTCAGGAAGCGCACGCGCATCTGAGCGGCGTTGGCGTCCGCAAGCGCGAGCAGCTCGGCCGAGCTGTTTCGGCAGAACTGGCACTCGTAGCCAATGAACGCAAGCACGTCGACCTTTGGGGTGGCCGAACCAATCGCCGGTCGATCAGCCAGGGCGTCCTTGGCTCCGACCGCCGCCGGCGAGTCGCCATCGGGCCCCTTCTTGCCGCACGCTGGCAGCGCCAGCAGGGCAAGGGCCACTACGAGGATTCCGGCCCGGCCGGCCAGGATTGAATGATTCCGCGTCGTCATCGTTTCGCCTCCGCTTTCTTGAAGCAGCGCGGTAGCCTATGGGGGCCAACCTTTGGGGTCAAGAGCAGCGCGGCTTGCCTTGGCTCGGCTCAGGCCGGCTCAGCCCGGCCCGGCTCAACTGGCTTGGCTTGATTCTGCTCGGTTCAGACCGGTTCCGACTCCGGTGCGACGGTAGACGCCCCGTCCGCCTGCCCACGCAGGCGCCGCCAGACCTCAAGCCTGTCGGCGAGGCGCGCCTCCCAACCATTGCGCGTCGGGTTGTAGAATCGCGTGCCGCGCAGCGAATCGGGCAGCCCGTCGGCCGGGTTCCAGCCGCCGTCGTCGTGCGGGTTGCGGTAATCCCGCCCCCAGCCCAGTGAACGGCCAAGGCCACTGGACGCGTTGCGCAAATGCAGCGGGACAGGCAGCGATCCCGTCGCTGCGACCGCGGCCGTCGCCGCTGCCAGGCCGCGATACGACGCCGCCGATTTGGGCGCGCTCGCCAGCCACGTCGTCGCGTGAGCCATGGCGATGCGCGACTCGGGCAATCCAATCATCTCGTGGGTCTGAGCTGCGGCCACCGCAAGCGGCAGGGCTGCCGGGTCGGCGTTCGAGACATCTTCGGCGGCGAAGACCATCAGCCGGCGGCAGATGAAGCGAGGGTCCTCACCCGCAGCCAACATCCGGGCCAGCCAATAGAGCGCCGCGTCCGGATCGGACGCGCGCAGCGACTTGATGAATGCCGACACGACCTGGAAGTGATCGTCGCCGTGGCGATCGTAGCGAGGCATCGGCGCGAGCTCGAGGCGGTCGAGGTCGACGGTCTCGACAACCGGGCTGCGGGTGGCATCACGCCTCGCCTCGTCGAGAACGACCTCGGCCACGGTCTCGAACAGGCCGAGCGCCCGGCGAGCGTCGCCATCGGCGAACTGTGCGATGCGTTCCAATGCGTCGGGAAGGACCTCAAGCCCGCTGCCGCCAAAGCCACGCTCGTCCGTCACGGCCCGTGCGAGCAGCTCAACCAGGCCCTCGACTGACAAGGGCTCGACGACGACAACCTGGGCGCGGCTGAGCAGCGCAGCGACCAGGGCAAACGCTGGGTTCTCGGTGGTCGCGCCGATCAAGGTAATGGTGCCGGCCTCGATATGTGGCAAGAACGCGTCTTGCTGCGCGCGGTTGAAGCGGTGGATCTCGTCGACAAAGAGGACGGTGGCCCGTCCCTGCTCGCGTTCACGGCCGGCGCGCGCGACAATCTCGCGTACGTCGGCGACACCACCAAGCACCGCGGAGAAGCCGACGAAGCGCGCGCGCACATGCCGAGCGACGAGGCGCGCGAGGGTCGTCTTGCCCGAGCCGGGCGGTCCCCACAGGATCATCGATGGCAGGCGCTCGGCGGCCAGCGCGCGTCGGATCATGCCGTCGACGCCAACGAGGTGCGCCTGACCGACCACGTCTTCCAGCGTGCGAGGCCGCAAGCGCTCGGCGAGCGGCTGCAGATCGTCGGTCCGATCGCCGCGCAACGGATCGGCGGCGTCGAAGAGGGATGGTCCCGTCGGTTTGCTACGCGCCATCGCCGATCAACTCGAACTGGGCTTGCTCTTGAGCGTCAGGACCGGCGAGCGAGCGTGCTTGATCACGTGTTCCGCCACCGAGCCCAGGACCGTGTTTCGGGTCGAATCGTGACCGACTGGCGGCACGACGATCAGGTCGACCTCGCTGCGATCCGCCCACGCCATGATCCCCGAACCAGGCTTGTTGTCCTCGATCAGCTTCCAAGCGGCGGGAACCCGGGTGATCGTGTGCGCGATGTCCGAAAGCCGGGCCTCCTGCTTGGAACGGATCTGGTACTGCATATCCTTGGGCAGCAAGACCTGGCCTTCCGGGGTCTCGAGCACCTGCTGGTGGATCGGCTGGATGACGTGAGCGACCTCAAGCCGACCGCCGAACTCGGCGCAGAAGTCCTCCGAGGCCCGCAATGCCTCCGCGCCGCCCTCGGAGAAATCGACTGGATGCACGACGCGATGAAAGCCGTGCCAGCGCTCCTGGTAGCCGGCGAAGCTGCTGTTGACGGTGAGCACAGACACGTCCGAGTCGCGAATGATCTTGGCAGTCGCTGAGCCGATGACGCGGCCAGTGTACTCCTTGTGGCCTTCAGTCGGGATCACGACGAGGTCGATGTCGAGTTCGTTTAGAACCGCGACGGCGAGGTCGAAGAACGAGCCCACGCGCAGGACGATCTCAGCGTCAATATCGTGTTCGGCCTTCAGCTGCTTCTGCAGCGCCAGCAGCGGCGGCTCGACCCGATCTCTTGCCTGCTTGTCGATCAGCGCTCGAACCTCATCCTCGAGGTAGAAGAGGTCCGACGAGCCCCGCATCGCATGGAAGATGTAGACCTTCGATGAGCACGTCTTGGCGATCTGCGCAAGCGGCTTGAAGGTCAACTCCGGATTGTCGGAGACGTCGGTGAGCAGCAGCACTCGGTCGAACATGGTGAGCTCCTCGCGAATCGGCTTCGCGCCGGAATCGAAACAGAAAGCGCCTCAAACAGCAAGGCGCAGGGTAGGCGTCAAAGGCACCACGTGCGGCACTGAGGGGTGCTAGTGGCCAGACCGAGCGGTGCTAGTGGCCAGCAGCGACCGATCGGCGCGCCAACGCCCGCGCGACCACCGCCGAGAGCTCGGCGAGGGTAAACGGTTTGGCGAGTACGCGGATGGCTCGACCGTCCGGGGCCAGGAGCAGATCTTCAGAGTCGAGCCCGCCGGTCATCAAGACCACGCCGAGATGCCTGTGAGCCGCGCCGAGGCTGCGGACGACGGCGATGCCGTCGACCGGGACCATCCTGCGGTCACAGAGCAGCACATCGAACGCTGCAGGCGTCGCCGCGAGCATCGCGATCGCCTCGGCACCGCCGGCGGCCGTCGCGCACGAATAGCCAGCCAACGCGAGAAGTTGCCCGGTGAGGTCACGAACGACCGAGCTATCATCGACCACCAAAACATGCGGTCGTCGATCTTCGGCAGGCCGACTCACCGCGCAGACCGCTCGTGCTGCAGACGTCCAACGACACGCATCAGCTCGCCGACGCTGTAAGGCCGCTGCACCCAGGTGACCGGCAGACCGCAGTTGGTTCGCAGTCCGGGCGTTGGCGTCGCAGCCAACCACGACACCACGACCGCGGCGTCTCCTCGGGCCGCTCCGATCTGGCGGATGGCGCCTTCGAACCCGCCCATCGGCACAAACCGATCCGACAGAACAACGACGACAGCCTCCGGCGAGCCGAGGGGCTCAGCGGCCGCGGCGGCGGCGGCGCCAACGCTGTCGACCCGCACGACGTCGGCGCCGGTCTCGCCAAGCGCCGAAAGGGCGACATCGTCGAGCACATCGCCGAGCACGAGCCGCAGCCCCGTCAGCCGCGGGATCGAGCCGGCGTCGGTGACCGTCGCCGCATCCTCCTCGCGCAGGTACAGGTCAAAACGGGTACCGACAGCGGGCCTCGAGGTCACGGTCACTGCGCCGCCGTGGCGCATGGCCACGCCGCGAACCACAGAGAGCCCGATGCCCGTCCCTTCTTCGCGCGTCGTGAAGTAGGGCTCGAAGACGCGAGCGAGGTTCTCCTCGGCGATGCCCACGCCGTTGTCGACGACGGAGAGGCGGGCGTAGGACACGTCGGGACGCAATCGACCCTCGAGGAAGGTGGAGCCCTGGCCAGTCGACAGCTTGACCTCAACGCGGCCATCACTGCGCCCCTCTAACGCCTGCAGCGCATTCTGGACCAGATTCGTGCAGGCCTGTTCGACCTCGCTGGCATCGAGCGGCATGCGCAGCGCGGTCACGTCGGGTGCGGTGAAGCGAACGCGGACGTCGGGCCGCTCACCGCCGTAGCGCTCGACGACCCGCCGGGTCAGGGCGATGAGGTCAACTTGTTCGCGCCGAATCCGGTCGCGCCTCGCCGCGTGGCGCAGACGCTGGACCAGCTCGCGGCTGCGAATGATCAGTCCGCGGGCGGCGACGACCTGTTCGGTGACTGGGCCGCTGGTGCCGGCCGCGTCTTCGATCAGGTCGAGGCGGGCGGCGACGCTGCCCAGCAGGTTGTTGATGTCATGAGCGACTTCGGCGTTGGCCAACGAGAGGCGCTGAAGCTGCTGGAGGGAACGCAGCTCACCGCCTTCCCGCGCGTCGGGCAGCGTCATCCAGATCGCACCTCCGACGACGCGACCTTCCTGACTTCGGATCGACTGGCAACGCAGGCTCATAACGAAATGCGCGCCGTAGATGCTGGTGAACTCGACGGTGCGTTGCTCGACCTCACGTCCGGAGAGCACATCGCTCAGAATGGTGTCGAGGCCTGCAGCGCGCACGCTTGGCATCTCCTGGACGCGCATCCCTATCGAGATCCCGGCCTCGCCAACCTGCAGTCCGAGCATGCGACGCGCGGCGGCGTTCTCGTAGACAATGCCGCCGTTCTCGTCAACAACGACGAGACCAACCGGTACGTGATCGAGGATGCCCGCGAGGTCGCTCGGTAGCTCTGGCGCTCCGGCGGGTCCAAACAAGGTCGCCCCAGCAGGTAGCTGGATATCTGTCATCGATGAACCCTGAACCTTCGGCTGCCTCACCCGCCACGCTGGTCGGCGGCCGCCGCGTTGTCGAAACTGGAGGCGGTCGAGGCCGCTCGCTCTGGTTCCGTGAAACGTACTTGCGCAGAGGATAGGCGGCGTCGGCGCGGGGAACAAGTCGCATCTCGCCAGAGCGTCACCAACCGTTGCGGCGCGGGCGAACACGGCCGGAGCGACCGCCGCGGTGAGGCCGGGCGATTGTGGCGCCGCGGTGCGTCCGGTACATTCGCAGCGACCTGGCACCTCCCGCCGCCACGGTCGACGACGTCCGCCAGGCCCGCACGACACCTCGCCAGGAGTAGCCAGTGCCCGGCATCAGCTCGCAAGTCGACGACAGCGCGCAAACCATGCCGCGCTACAACGCGACCGCGGTCGCGACGACGACGACGACGACGATGGCCGGTCGGCGTGTCATCGCCGCGTCTGCGCTGATCTGCGCACTCGTCGGAGCCGGCAGTTGCGACGATGCCCAGCCGGTGGCGGACGCGGGCACGGCGGGCGCAGACACCGAGCAGAAGGTCGGCTTCGGCCAAGCGTGCGAGCGCAACAGCCAGTGCCCGGACGGCCTGTTTTGTCTACAGAGCGAAGGGAGCCCGTCGCCGTGGTGTACGCGGTTTTGCGACGCCAGCGCCGGTGAAAAGCCCAAGGACTTCTGTCAACCCGAGAAGACCGCCGGCGAAAAGGCGTTCTGTGTACAGATGCCAGCAGATTTCCGCGGACCCACCAAGCCGTTCTGCGTGCCACTGTGCGACACCTTCTCGACCTGCAGCGCGCTCGACCCGATGTGGGAGACCTGTGCGAAGCCGAGCTACAAGAACAAGGTCCTGTACCCAGAGCTACCTGTCCGCAGTTGCCAGGCGCCGAGCGCTCGCGGACGCATCCAGGTCGACCCGCTGACCTGCGATTGGGAGGCCAAGATCACCGAGCCGCAGCTCCAAGAAGCCAAGGGGATCTGCCAGGCGTGGTGCACTTTTCTGACGACCTGCCAGCATTTCGACACCGCCGTCGAGCCGATCGCCTGCTGTACCTGGGCGTGCTTCCAAGACCTCGTGGTGGACAACCACATCGACACCGCCAAGAAGGACTCGTACCGTTGCTACGACGACGCATTCAGCGCCTACCAGGGCACGCCGTTGGTCTGCACCGGGCCCGAGGCAGACTGCGGCGAGCTGCCCTAGGTCAGGCCAAGCCCGCCTGCGACGCGGCGGCGGCAAAGGAAGAGGTCGCCGCCAACGTAGTCCGCCCCGGGGATTCTTGCGAGGCAGCCTGGATATGTCATATTCGCGGGTTGGAATGAATGCCCGGCCGCGTTCGCCGGCCCGATGCGTGAATCTCAGTGGCAGGGTGGACGTTGTCGATCGCAGCCGAGACCCGGCCGAGACCCGGCCGAGGCGCGACCAATGCGGCTGACCCGAGCCAGTTCCCAGGCCAACGAGCCGCCCAACCAGACGCCAGAGGACAGCAACCATGCGCATCCAGACCCTGATCCTGACCACCACGCTGCTGCTCGCGAGCATCGCGGTCGCGCACCCCGCCGAGGCACTCGACGTGTACGTCAACGGTGTCAAGGCGACCGGCTTGAAGAACGCTGACATGGTCAACTGCATCGTGAAGTTCGACGCCCAGGGAAATATCCATATTATATCACCTGGGTATACCGTCGCGACGAGCAAGGAAGGCGCGCCATTGCGGATCGACGGCAGCAGCGACTTCGGCAAGGCCAAACACGGCATCGCGGCCAAGCCCAAGTCGCGTTACGTCCTGATGTACAAGCAGAATCCGCGTGTCGGATTCAGCTTCGAGGTCTTTGTCAACGGCCTGTCCTTCCGAGAAATCGGTTTGGACTCCAACGAATTCACGGTCGACATCAGCGACAAACTGCACGCGGGGTCGAACATCGTCCGTGTCGTCGGCAAACCGACCGGGACTGGTCCCCAAAGCGGCAGCGAAGCGGACATCGCCGAGCTGCGCATCTTCCAGGGCCATGTGCGCGACGACGGCGCATTCGTCGCCAAGTACCCGCCGGTCTGGGAGCTCATTCGCGCCGCCGTCGACCGCGCGCCCATTGACCGCAGCACGACGATCGAGGCCGAGTAGTTCGGGTGGCCGACGACACCTCACCGCGCCTGGCTCGGGTGCTGGCGGTCGCCGCCGCGCAGGGCACCGTCGCGCTTTGGTGCCGGGGCGCGGTCGTGCACGTGCCGCTCGCTGACCTGATCCACGAGGGCGGCGTGGCAGCAGGTGACTGGCTGCGGCGCGAACGTGACGTCTGGCGGCGAATTGCGCGGCGTGCGGAGGCCATAGAGGGCCCAGCGGACCCAGCGAGCCGGCAGCAGGCCGGCGAAGTCGACCGCTTCCTCGCCGACGACGGTCTACGCTTTCGCAACGTGCGCCTCCGGGCGGTCTTGCTGCAGTCGATTCGCGCATTCTTCGACGACCGCGACTTCATCGAGATCGACCCGCCAGCCCTCGCCACAAGTCCGGGCCTCGAGGTCCACCTGGACGCCGTCGGCGCGACTCTTCGCGAAGGAATGGGCGGTCGCGTCGTGCAGCGGTGGCTGGTCACGAGCCCAGAGTTCCACATGAAGCGCCTGCTGGTGGCCGGGTTCGAGCGAATCTATAGCCTTGGACACGCCTTCCGCTCGGGCGAACGTGGCGCCTGGCACAACCCCGAATTCAGCATGCTCGAGTGGTACCGCGCCGGAGAACGCTATCCCACGCTGATCGAGGACTGCGAGACGCTGGTGTCGCACTGCGCCGCCGAAATCCGCCAAGCTGCTGCGGCGATGGCGGGCCCGCCGCTGCAGCCGCGACTGGGGTCGAAGGCAACGCCATTCGAGCGGATGACGGTGCGCGACGCCGTCATTCGGTACGGGGGCTATGACCCCGGCGACGCCGATGACGACGACGCCGTCGCCGCAAGAGCGCGAAGCGCGGGCCTGGAGGTTGCCGACTCCGATTCCGTCGCGGACATCCTGACGCGCACGCTCGTGGAGCGCGTCGAACCCGCCCTCGACAGCGAGCGAGGCACCGTCCTCGAGCGCTGGCCGGTGGCGATGGCGTCGTTGGCGCGCCGATTTGATGACGACCCAAAGCACGCCGAGCGCTTCGAGGTCTACCTCGGCGGCGCCGAGCTGGCGAATGGCTTCTCCGAACTCACGGACGCGACCGAACAACGCCGACGCTTCGAGACCGACCTCGACACCCGGGCGGCGGCCGGAATGCCCCAGTTCCCGGTCGACGAGGCATTTCTCGCCGCCCTCGCCGAGGGTTGTCCGCCCGCCGCAGGGGTCGCTCTCGGGGTGGACCGTCTGCTAATGCTGCTGGTCGGCGGTCGAGACATCGAGGAGGTACTGGCCTTTCCCTTCGAACGCGCTTGAGCCCTTCACCAGCAGGCATGCCCCACAGACACCGCATGCACACCCATCAGCGGCCTCCGCAGGGGGTCAGGGTCTAGATTCAGGCGGCAAGGCCATCGCAAGAACGATCAAAACCATCCCGCTGGCGCGCGGCGTCGC
>CALGHC010000369.1 GCA_937915965.1 uncultured Myxococcales bacterium | reverse complement strand
ATCATGCCGACACGATCATGCCGACACGATCATGCCGACACGATCATGCCGACACAATCATGCCGACACAAAGAGGGTGACGCCATCGAAACCGCGCAGGCCGGTTCCGTAGGCAGCCAACGCTGCGCCGTGTTGCACGCCCGAGGGAAAGGAGATCGTGCCGAAGCCGCACAGGCCCATTGGCCACACGTCCTTGGCCCAAGATCCGATCCGCTCAAAGCCGCGCTTCTGATTGCCGATGAACAGGTCAGAGCGGCGACGCTCGATGGCCGGTCCGAGCCGCGGGTCGATCAAGTCAAAGGGCCGAAAACCGGTGCCGAGCCCGGGTTCGACGGTAGTCGAAAACACCATCCGGTCGCCGAGGCGGCAGCCGTGGATCGACGAGCCGGGCAGCGTCGCGACCTCATCAGACCGCCAGCGGCCGCCGCTCTCGTGCAGCATGCGGATGCTGTTGGGCTCGACCTGGCTGTCGGTCGCGTAGAGTAGACCCTCGTCGACCGCAAAGGCCGCGGCGGCGCGGAAGCGCTGCCCACCCCGAACGACCGGCTCGACGACTGCGAAGTCGTCCCGTGCGACCCAGATTCCGGCGGCATCGCCAAAATTGCCGGCGAGAATCCAGACGACGCCGCGCGCTGGGTCGGGAACGAGCGAGTGGATGTGTTCGATCTGACCATCACCAAAACGAAAGACGTCCCGCCAGCGTCCCGAGCCGCCATCGCTCCAGATCGACACCGGCTGGCGGCCCGCGTTGCTCAGATACTCGCCGAAGCACACCTGGTCGGTGAAGCCGGCGACGCCCTCAATGTGGACCAGATTCAGCGGTCGGCCACGCGCGGCGCAGGGCTGCTGCTGCGCGACGCCGGTCGTCAGGTCCACGCCGAAGAGGCCTCGTTTGGAGGCAACGGTCAAGCGGCCGGCGGCCGCTTCGACACCACACTGCAGACCCGAGCGCAGCACCCTCTGTAGCAGGCGCGGTGCCAGAGTACGCCGCTCGATCGGCGCAAGATCCACCGAGGCGACCGGGCGGCCCACCGTGGCGCCGTGAGCGAGGTGAACGAGCTGGGCGCCTTGAGCCATGATCAGCCCATCGGAGACCACGACCAGCGGTCGCTGTCCGGGCAGCCGTTGGACCACTGCCGCTGGTGCCCGTTCCCGCATCGGCTCCTTCTCGCGCAGTGGTTTCAGCGTCCCGACCCAGCGCCGGTCAGGCGGCCCACCACCGGCAAGGTCGCCGGCAGCATGTAGAACGGGTAGCCCCGATGGTTGCGCGAGCTGAGGTAGTCGAACAGCCGGCGCGACTCGAGCGCGTAGAGCGTCACGCCGCAAACCTCGCGACGCTGCATGATGCCCTCGCGCAGCATGTCTCGATGCAAGGTGCGCTCGGCGTAGTGCATTGCCCAGCGCGGCAAACGTTCGCGCACGACGATCTCGCGCCTGTCGTCGCCATCGATGATCAGGAAGCGGCGCTTGCGGTACCAGCCGGGCTGCGGCCAGCGATCCGCGTGGCAGTCCTCTGCTGTGTGGATCATCGTCAGCGAGTGGGCCATGTCGACACCAAGCCCGAGGACCAGGGCATCGTGATCAATGCAGAACTTCCACGAAGAGTTGGGGCCGCACGGCAAGGGTGCGTCGCCGTCGAGGTTGCCGGCCATCATGGCTTCTGCGAGGGGTCCGACCGCGGCCATGGTGTTGAGCGGGTGCCTCGAGCGGATCGCGTCACTGCGCTTCATGACTACGCTCGGGATCGCGCCCGTGAAGACCGGAGTCGTCGCGGGGTCGTATTCGAGCACCAGATCGCTGACGTCGGCGGTCATGTAGGCGCTGCCGGTGGGCTCCCCCTCGTAGTACGGGATCGCCGGCACAGCCAGGGTCCCCTTCGGGCCGACCAGACCAAGCAGACCGTCGACGATCTCTGCAGGCGAGGCGCCGGCCGGCTTGAGCGCACCGTAGCCAGAATGTACGACCAGCAAGCGTCCCGACGTCGCGCCCAGCTCGCCCAACGCGTCCGTTACCTCGGCGAAGCGGTTGACCTTGGCGCGCTCGACCTTCGCCTTTGGCCGCTTCTTGGACCGCCGTTCGATCAGCCACGCTGACTTCCAATATGCATGGCGTACCGCGACCTCGAGATAGGGTGACGTCTCGAGGACCTCGTTGACGTTCATGCTCTGCGATCTCCGTGTCGATTGCGACGCCGGCCCGAACCCAGCGATCCCGGGCGGTCCGATCCGCGGTTGACGTCAGTATGTGTCGCTGTGCAGCGGACCTGCAAGCAGGGCCGCGCGGCGGACAGTGAGTGTAGGTGTCCGGCGGCGGCGTCCGGGATCAGCTCGGCATCATCAGCAGCAAGAAGACGAAGCCAAAGAGGCCTACCGTCTCGGCGATGCCCATGGCGATGATCATGAAGGCCAGGCCCTTGCCCTCGCCGTCGGAGATCGCCCGGCAGGCTGCGGCGCCGATCAGACCCTGCATCCAGGCGCTGAACATCTCGGCGAGGCCGCCGGCGAGTCCGATGCCGAAGATCGCGCCGGCGTTGGCTGCCATCACCTCGGGGTTGTAGGTGGCGCCCTTGAGCGCGACCAGCATCAGCACAAAAGCGTAGATGGTCTGCGACAGCGGCATGCCGGTGAGGATGATGTAGGTGAAGTTCAGGGGCTTGCCTGCGCGCGCCTCCTTCGCCCATGCACCCGCTGCCGCCCGACCGGCCGCGCCAATGCCGAGCGCGCTGCCGATGGCGGCGAGCCCGAGGGCGAGTCCGAGTCCCGTCTGTCCGAGAAATAGCTCCATCTGCCTGACCTCCTATGACTTTCTGCTGTCGTCCGCCGCCGTCGCGGGCCGCATTGGACTGTTGCTATTGCCGCCGAGCGAAGGGCTCGTAGGGATGGCCGGCCCATTGCACGCCGGCGTTGTTCGAGAACTCGAGCATGTTGAGCCGCACGCCGTGCGCGAAGATCGCGATCAGGCACAGGCCGATGTTGAGCAGGTGGCCGAACAGCACGACGAGCGCCGCCATCGGCCACGCCCACGCGCCCGCCCCGGCGATGGTGACGCCGAGCTGGTTGAAGGCCAGGGCGATGTAGAAGCTCGCCATGCCGACCGCCATCAGGCGGATGTAGCTCATGGTGTCGCCGAAGGCGCCGATCATCGGCAGCAGCGACGCGGCGAAGCCACCCAGAATCCGCTTGATCGGGTTGCGCGCCGGCGAGCCGAAGAGGATGACCGGCAGCCAGCCGACCGCCACGACCACCGCGGAGCTGCGGGCCAACCACGCCGGCGCGGTGGCGCCAAAGAAGAGCTGCCAGATGACGCCAAGCATGCCAACGAGCACGACGGCCCAGCCCAGGTCGGCGAACGCAGTCTGATCGGGCCAACGAGCGGCTGCAGCGCGCAAGTGTGCGAGGACGAGGTGCACCGAGCCCAGGATGAAGCTGATCTGGATGAGGATCGCGCGCACCTCGTCGGTGCTGCCGCGGATCACCATCGCCCGGTCGAGCGCGGAGCCAAGACCAGCCCAGACACCACCGGCCTGTTGCAGATCGTGCGGCGAGAGGCCGAAGACGTTGCCGGTCATCAGACCCCAGATCAGGGTGGCGACGCCGAAGACGACGACCAGTTGGGCCGTCGGCTTGCCGGCGGCGGCGGTGATCTTCTTCCAGACAACCAATGGCGCGATCGCGAAGACCAGTCCATAGCCTGTGTCGCCGATCAGCATCGCGGCGAAGATCGGCAGCGCCACCATGAAGAAGCTCGATAGATCGATCTCGCGGTAGCCGGGCAGGGTGCCGAGGATGTCAAAGAGGCCCTGGATCGGACCGGCCCAGCTGGCGTAGCCGATCTGGGTAGGCGGAAGTTCGTCCTCGCCAGGCGTCTGCGTCTCGACGGCGACCCCAACGCCGCGACCGGCAAGGTCCGCTGCGAGCGTCTCGGCCGCGTCGGCGGGCGCCCATCCCTGCAGCGCAAAGAGGTCCGCGGCGTTCATGGCGCCGCGCGCCGCGGACGATGCGGCCGCGCCATCACGCAGCGTGGTCAACGCGCTGCGCAGGTCGGCGAGGCGGGTGGCGAGCGCGTCGAGGCGTTGGGCGTCGGCGCGCAACGTCGCGTCTATCTCGGCCGCTTCTGCCGCGACCACCGCGTGGGAACGATCGGGCGCGGATACTTCGATGGCGTCGGCAGGCTTCGCCCAGGTCGCCTCGCCACCGGCCAGGCCAAGCAGCGTTCGGCCCGTGCCGAACGCGCCCAGGTCGATCACCGCGTCGGCCTGCGCCTCGCTGGCGACCTCGGTAGCGCGTGCCGATGTCACCGACCAGAAGTTCACCGTCACGCCGTCTGCGGCCAGGGCGTCGATCTGGTCGCGGCTCGTCTCGCCCCACGGCTCGACCGCGCTCAGCTCGCGCATCAAGGCGGTCAGGCGGTTGTTCAGCTCGCTGCCGCGTCGCAGGATGTCGACGGTCTCGTCGCCCGCCGCCAACGCCTCGATCGCGCCCGCATCGCCTGCCGCCTTGCGGCCGCCGAGGACGTCAATCGCCCGCTCCATGCGAGTGACAGCGGCCCTCGCCGCCTCTTCTTCGTCGCTGGGCGCCGTCTCGACTGGCAGCAGATGAACCACGCCCAGGTCGGCGAGGGCGGCAAGCAGCGCCTCGCGGTCGGCTGCGCGGGCAGCGATGAGTACCTTGCGCATCGCAACGATCATGAGGTCGCCTCCGCGTCGTTGCCGCCGTCGTTGCCGCGGTCGTTGCCGCCGTCGTCGTCGATGCGCGCGACCGGAACGCCATGCACGTCCAGGTCGACCTCCGCCTCGACTGGAAACGGGTAGATCGTCGACTCGTCCGCCGTCAGGTTCGATTTGGCGATCTTTGCCCGCCCGACGCCCGCCGTCATCTCGTCGCCGAGGTGAATGCGGATCCTTCGGACAGCATCCTTGCACTCGGGAATCTTGACCTTCTCGAAGAGGTTGACGCGCTGCACGACGCGGGTCAGCTCCCTCTCGATCATCGCGAGCTGGCGCGACATCACCTCGACTTCGACCTGTCGGCGGCTGATCTCGCGCATCTCGACTACGGCGCGGTCCAGCCACGCTGGGGTCGAAAACAGGCTGTAGCTGATTGGAGCAAAGTCGACACCCTCGAAGACGGGAACCTTCAACCCGGCGACGTTGGCCACGCGGGTGCGCACCTCTACGGGACGGGAGAGGCCGGCCACGTCGACGCCGGTGCGGTCGCGCAGCACCGCCGCCCAAGGCCGAAACGCGCTCTCGGAGCTCTCCAGGGCCGTTTGAGCGGCGAGAAGCTGGGCGCGCGTCTGACGAACGATCATCTGCAACTGCTGCTGCTTGAGCTTCAACATCGGCAAGAAGCGCGTGAAGCGGCGCAGCAGATCCTGCTGGCGCTTGAGCTCGGGCCGGGTCAGCTTGTACTTGCGTGCCATGGCGCAGCTTCTGGTTCGGGTTCGCGTTCGGGTTCGCGTTCGGGTTCGCGTTCGGGTTCGCGTTCGCGTTCGGGTTCGCGTTCGGGTTCGCGTTCGGGCTCAGCTTCTGGTTTCGCTTCGGTTTCGCCTACGCCTCGGCGGCAGCGGCGAGCGGGCGGGGCCAATGATTGTCGAGGATCGCCCTGCGGATACCGACCTCGTTGGGCTCGAAGCACTCTGCATAGATCGCCCAGCAGAGGTCGAGGGCCTCAAACAGCGGGATGTTGACCGACAGGTCCATCACCTTCTGCTCGAAGAGGTCGCCATAGCGCAGCAGCTTGCCGTCCCACTCGCTCATCTCGAAGCCCATCGCCCGTTTCTCGCGCGACTCGCGACAGTCGGCGTACAGCTGGATACACGCGTCCATCACGGCGCGGTGGTCGTCGCGGCTCTTGCCGTTGACCTGCTGCTTGAGGCGAGACAACGAGCCGAACGGGTCGATGCGGCCGTTGACGAGGTAGAACTGGCCCTCGGTGATGTAGCCGGTGTTGTCGGGCACCGGGTGGGTGACGTCGTTGCCCGGCATCGTGACGCACGCGAGCAGGGTGAGCGAACCAGCACCGTCGAAGTCGACGGCCTTCTCGTAGCGGCGCGCCAGCTGCGTGTAGAGGTCGCCCGGGTAGCCGCGATTCGACGGGATCTGCTCCATCGTGATCGCGATCTCCTTGAGAGAGTCGGAGAACGCGGTCATGTCGGTGAGCAGCACCAGGACCTTCTTGCCCTGCAAGGCAAACTGCTCGCCGGCGGCGAGGCAGAGGTCAGGCACCAACAGGCACTCGACCACCGGGTCGGCGGCGGTGTGAATGAACATGATCGTCCGACCGAGCACGCCACCGTCCTCGAAGGCCTGACGGAACCGCAGGTAATCATCGTGGCGCAGGCCCATGCCACCGAGGATGATGATGTCGGCCTCTGCCTGCAGTCCGATTCTAGCGAGAAGGTCGTTGTAGGGCTCACCAGCGACCGAAAAGATCGGGATCTTTTGCGACTCGACCAGGCTGTTGAAGATGTCGATCATCGGGATGCCGGTGTTCACCATTTTGTCGGGCATGCGCCGACGCACCGGGTTCACAGGCGGCGAGCCGATCTCGACCATCTCGCCCTCGAGGTCGGGCTTGCCGTCACGCGGTCGCCCCGATCCATCGAGCACGCGGCCCAGCAGCGCGTCGCTGAAGGGGACCTGCATGGGGCGGCCGAGGAAGTAGACGCGGTCGTTGGTCGACACGCCTTGGGTGCCGGCGAAGACCTGCAGACTGACCTCAGAGCCCTGCACCCGGATCACCTGGGCGAGCGACTCGCCGCGATCGCTGCGGACCAGGGCGAGCTCCTCGTTGCCGATCCCGCCAGCCGTGACGGTGACGACGTTGCCGGCGATCCGGGTGATCTGGTCGTAGTATTTTCGCATCTCGGTGTCCTTCGCTGGTTCCGAATCTGTTTCGCTGGGTCTCGCTGCCAGGTGACCGCGAATCGTCGTCGCCGGGGCTCGTCGCCCGTTCGTTGATCACGCGCTGGCGGTGACGACCGGGGCGTTCGCAGCGGGAAGCGCGCGGTTCGCCTCGATCCATGCGTCGATCCGGACCTCGAGCGCCGCGAACTCGTCCGAGCCCCAGGGCGCGTAGTTCCAGTTGCGCAGCAGGTCCTGGACCTCAAAGATCGCTTTGCGCGACACCGTCTTGTCGTCGTAGCTCACCTCCAGATGGAGGACCTCGCTGACCTTGCCAAAGACGTGTATCTGCCGTTCACGCGACGAGGCGCCGTCGGTGTCGTCGTAGGCGTTCTGCTGGAGGTAGACGTTGTCGAAGAGCTCCGCCTTGAGCATGACGGTGAAGTCGGACGTGGTCGTACCTTCCTCGCCGACCACCGTCATCATCTGCTTGATCTCGTTG
>CALGHC010000368.1 GCA_937915965.1 uncultured Myxococcales bacterium | reverse complement strand
CCCACGCACCAACCTCATAGGCGCCGTCACCCGCGTCCGCCACAGCGTCGCCCAGGCGATGCACCGCTACTTCCACCGCAACGGCTTCTACTGGATCCACACGCCGATCATCACCGCCAACGACTGCGAGGGAGCCGGCGAGATGTTCCGGGTGTCGACCCTCGACCTCGCCAACCTGCCCCGCACCGAGGCCGGCGCCGTCGACTTCGGCCAGGACTTTTTCGGCCGCGAGACCCACCTGACCGTCTCGGGCCAGCTCAACGTCGAGAGCTACTGCATGGCGATGAGCCGTGTGTACACGTTCGGCCCGACCTTCCGCGCCGAGAACAGCAACACCCGCCGGCACCTCGCCGAGTTCTGGATGATCGAGCCCGAGATCGCCTTCGCCGACCTCAACGACGACGCCGACCTCGCCGAGGACTTCCTCAAGGCGGTCTTGAGCGACGTGCTCGAGGAGCGCGCCGACGACATGGCCTTCTTTGCCCAGCGCATCGACAAGGGCTGCATCGAGCGGGTCGAGCGCTTCGTCGCAGCGAGCTTCGAGCGTATGGACTACACCGACGCGATCGCGCGTCTCGAGAAGGCCACCGACGCGAAGTTCGAGTTCCCGGTCCACTGGGGCGTCGACCTTCAAAGCGAGCACGAGCGCTGGCTGACCGAGAAGATCGTCGGCCGCCCTGTGGTCGTCATGAACTATCCGAAAGAGATCAAAGCATTCTACATGCGCATGAACGACGACGGCCGCACCGTCGCCGCCATGGACGTGCTCGCCCCCGGCATCGGCGAGATCATCGGTGGCAGCCAGCGCGAAGAGCGCCTCGACGTCCTCGACGCCCGCCTCGACGCGCTCGATCTGCCCCGCGAAGACTACTGGTGGTACCGCGATCTGCGCCGCTACGGCACCGTCCCCCACGCCGGCTTCGGCCTGGGATTCGAGCGCACGGTGCAGTACCTCACCGGCGTCGAGAACATCCGCGACGCGATCCCGTTCCCGCGCGCCGCGAGACAGGCGGAGTTCTGAGGCGGCGCGCGGCGCCAGACCCGGACCAGCAGCCCCGCGAAGCGATGCCAGGACTGCGGCTACGGCTGCCGATGCGCCACACGCACCAACGCCTCCACGTCCAAGCGGTCCTTCGGTCGACCGGCCGCACGCTTTGCCGTGATCAGGTCTTCGAGTGACAGGGCATGAACGACGAGCCCCGCCACTTCGAATGGCTGGCGGCGGCGCCAAGCAACGTCGAACTCGACCCCAGGGATGCGCTGCAGCAGGTCGACCCGCAACGGCGGGGCGCCGAACCAGACGATGTCGCTGGCGGCCGCGGTGCGCAGAGCGACGACAACGGCCAACGGGGCGCCAAACTCCTCGAGGGCAGCCGCGGCCCGGTCGCGGTTGGGCGCCGCCTCGCCGATCCACAGGTCGAGGTCCTTCGTGAAGCGCGGCCGGGCGTGCAGCGAAACAGCGTAGCCACCGACGATCAGATAGCGCACTTCATGCCGCGCGAACGCCGCCAGCAGATCCGCGAAGTCGGGGAACAGATCCATCGTCGCCTCGCAAGGCAAGGGACTCAAGCGCAGCCCGAATGGTCGCCTCGAACCGCTCCTCGGGGGTCGCCTGCAGCCAGAACTCGGCGTCGGCGTCTTCGGCAGCGGCGAAGGACCGTGCGACGCCGCCGGTCCAGGTCGCCCGACGCCGTTCGGCGCGCGACCGGGCCGCATCCGCAACGCTTCGATCCGGAACCCTCGTCGCCATCGCCAGAGCACCTCTGCGGCCAGGGGGCCGCGCATGGGAAGCATACCATGGCGGCTCGGGCTCGTCGTGCGAGGCGATCCCGTTCCCGCGCGCCGCGAGGCAGGCGGAGTTCTGATACCGCGCGCGCCGCTCAGCGCACGAAGATCCGATACGTCCAGTACGGCGAATATCCCGGACCGGCGGTCGATTCGCAGCTGCCGCACGAGCTACCGCAGCCGCCGTCGCTGCCGATCCAGGCGTAGCTGCCCGCGCCCGGCTTGGTGCACCACAGGTTCGAGTTCGACGCCACCCACAGCTCAACGTCCTTGTAGCGATAGCAGTTGCTGCCGACGCCACACGACCCCTCGTTCATCTGCGTGCCCAGGCCCGGCTGGTTGTCGTTGCCCTGCTGCGGATAGCCGTTGGCACCGAGGCGGACCCGATCGTTGCTGGAGTTGATGTTGCGGTTCGCCACCAGCTGATCGCCGTTCTTGACGAGCGCCTCGTAGCCATAAACGGCGTCGCTGTTCTTGCCGAGCACGCCGGTCGTCTGCGTCGCGTTGTCCGAAGCGTGGAAGAAGCTGTCGAAGGTCTTGGCGGTCATCTGCCAGGCCTTCCAGCCGATGATCTTGCCGCCGTCACCGGGCTCGGCGACCTGGATCAGCACGTTGTTGGCGACGATAGTCCACGCGGCCGGGCTCTTGTAGTCCTTGGTGAAGTGGTCGGCGTACTCGCCCCACTCGGCGTTGTCCTGCCAGAACTTGGTGTTGGTGAACGAGACGACGTTGCCGTCGGCCGGGTGCACATGCATCGCCAGAGTCCAGCCGCCCCCGATCAGGTCCATGTCGCACCACGCCTGATACGGCGGCGTGACCCCCTGGGCGCCATCGCTGTCGAGCCAGTAGTTGCCGGTCTTCAGCTCGGGGTAGGTCTGGTGGATCGCGTCGCAGGTCGTCGCCGGTGCGTCGGAGCTACCGTCTGGCAGCGCCAGGGCGAGCGCGTAGTACTTCTTGCCATTGCAGATCTTCAGCGCCTTGGTCACCGCATCCACCCAGACGGTGCCAAGGGCCGCGGCCGTGCAGGGCTCGGGCTCGGCGTCGTAGACCGGCAACTTCAGCCCGCCGCTGGCGAGGAGCTTGCCGGCCGCTTCGACCTTCTTGTTCGACATGGTCTGTATTTCGATGCGCCAGGCCTTGACCTTGCCGTCGATCAGATTGTTGAGCGGTTTGGTGTCTGCAATGAACAGCCTCCACAGCCCCTTGGGGTTCTGGCCAACCCACGTCGTCAGGTCGCCCTTGAGCGGTACGTCCGGCGCTGGCAGAACCAGCGTGAGGGTCTTGCCGGCGCTGCCGCCGTCGTAGAGTTGGTACTCGTCGCCATTGGGATCGGTGAGCTTGAACGCCAGGCCGCTGACATCGTCGTTCTCGACGTCGAGCGTAACGGTGAGCTTCTGGGCAATACCGAAGTCGGGCACGATCATCTCGACCCAGGTGCCAGCCTTCCAGTCATCCTTGATCGGGATGTCAACCATCGTCACCGCGTCGACGAACTGGTTGGTCAACAGGCCATTGGAGACCTCGTCGAGCCCGTCCGCCGGCAGTCCGTCAGGGCCGAGCGCCGGCGCGCAGGCGAGGCTGCCGTCGGGCTCGATACCCGTGACCGCCTCGCCGGGCGGGCAGGCCCCCTTGGGCACGATGATGCCGGACAGCTGGCTGCCGTCGCCGACGAAGGACTCGGCGCTGACCTCTCCCGCCACCGCCGCGCCAGCCGCGATCAGATCGCCGACGACGACCTGCGCCGCCTTCAAGCCGTTGCCACCCAGATCGATGTCGCCATCGAAGGCGATCTCGGCGAGAGACACACAGCCGCTGCATTTCAAGTCGAGGGCGAGGTCCGCCGGTCCGTCCTTGCTCTTCGAGCCCGCCCACGTGAACGACACCTTCTGCGCGTCGATGGTCGCGTTTTCGATCTGGGCGCCGCCGATCTTGCCGATCAATGCCTCGGCGACCGCCGCCTGGCTGGCATACAGCGCATATGGCGTCGACAACAGGCGGGCGCGCGGCAGCTCGGGGTCGGCGCCGACCTGGATGCCGAGCCACAGCTCCTTTTCAACCCCAAGCAGCGCGATCGGCAGAGGGGTACCAGGAATACCGCCGCCGAGGGTCAGGCCAAAGAGGCCCGCTTGGACCTTCACCGCCTGGTGCGCCTCGGTCCAGCCGGCGTCACCACCGGTCGCCGCCGTGTACAGCCGCGCAGTCAGGGCGTAGTCACCGTCGACCGCCGGGCCGCCGCCCACAGTGTGCAGCACGCCTTGCATCGGAATGAGCGCGGGCGGCGCGGCGAGCGCAGGCGCGCTCAGCAGCAGCGCGACCAGCGGCAAGCTGGCGACAGACGAGTAGCTGAGCTTCATATGGGGCCTCCCGTGACGCGAATTCAGTCCGGGAAGAGTAACGGCCCCGCGGCCACGACGGCAAGAGAGACGATGGAATCTCGGCGGGATAGCGAAGCAGCGGCAGGCCCGGCGAAGGCTCAGCCGCCGCCAGCGAAGGAGCGGTCCGTGGCCCACTGATAGCGCTTGGCGTGCACCTGCCACCATCGCGCCCAGGCACGGTGGAGGCGCAATGGCGTCTCGACGTTGCCGGTATCGGGACCACCGACCATGCGGCGAAGCAGCGCATCGGCGTTGACCGCGATCACCTGATCGCGGCCGTCGATCAAGGCAACGAGCTCGGGCGCGACGACGTCCGGCGGCCCATGGACGGGCACGTGAGCAAGAGAGAAGCCCTCGTACATCCACTGCAAACGGCCCAATCGGCCTGCGCGATCATACCAGGCGACGGCCTCGTCGCCGTTGCCAAAGTGCCGATTGGCCAGCACCTCCAGGGTGCGCAAGGCGGCGCGGCGGGTGGTGACGTTCGGGTCCTCGAGGACGCGCAGCAGCGGCGCGGCCGCTGCCTCGACC
>CALGHC010000367.1 GCA_937915965.1 uncultured Myxococcales bacterium | reverse complement strand
CGGGCGTGGCTGGGGCCGCCACCGCGCCAGAGGCCGACGCGATGAAGGTCTGGTTCGAGCCGCCAGCCACCGTCGAGTGGGGCGGCACCCTTTGGCTCGAGGTGACCACCGACCGGCCGCTCGAGGCCGCGGTCGTCCGCTGGCGCCTCGGCCGCAGCGGCCCGTACACCGAGCTGCCGATGAAGGCGCAGAACGACGGCCTGTGGGGAGCCGCCGTGCCCGTCGGCGAGACCCTGCCCGGGGTCGAAGAGGTCTGTTGGTACATCGTCGCGGTCCACCCCGAGGGCGGCGCCCTGCCGCCCGGCGTCGGCAGCGACCGGCGCGAGATCATCGCCGGCCACCCGGGCAGCCCGCTGGTGGCAAACATCACCTCGCCGCCGCGTCGCCGCGCCGGCACGCTCGTCGACCACAGCCCACCCTCGCGATGGACCAACGCCAAGGCGTTGACCCTGACCGCCCAGATCGACAAGCGCTACCGCAGCCCGGTGGTCTACTACCGGCCGCGGGGCGGTGGCTCCTTTGAGGTGATCGCCATGCAGGCGGTCACCCCTGAGACCTGGCGCGCCGAGATCCCCGCCGGACGCGTCGTCGTGCCTGGCATCGCCTACTACCTCGCCGTCACCGACGAGAAGGGCGTCGTCCGCGAGGCGTTTGGTTCCAAGCGCCGCCCGCAGACGGTCGAGGTCACGCGCGGGCGGATCCTCTCGAACGAGAGCCGCCGCAACTTCGTGGCCTTGGAGCTGCAGTGGCTTCGTTTTGGCGGCGACGACGACACCTATCTCGCCGGTCAGATTGGCCTGTCGCGCCTCTTCTTTGGCTTCCTGGTGGCGCGGCTGCGCGGCGGAGCGCTGCAGGGCAAGGCGATTGAGCTGGTCGCCCTTGCCGGCGAGGGCGCGGCGCCGCCCGACGCGGTCTCACGGCGGATCACCCTCTACAGCGGCAGCGCCGGCATGGAGCTCCAGCTGGGCGACTACTTCGCCGTCTCGTCGGACCTCACCATGGCGATCCATCACCGCGGCGCAGGTTTTGGCTACGCCGTGGGCGCACGCATCGGCGACGAACAGGGCGCCCACCTGCGCGGCGACTGGCTGGCCCTGCACGACGTCGAGACGGGTGGTGGCATCGTCAGCCGCATCGACGTCAGCCTGTCGGCTCCGGTTGGTCGCAGCCTGCGGGTCGCGGGCATCGTCGTTCAGGAAGACGTGCTGCAGGACCGAGCCGACGGCCTGCGGCTGCTCGGCGAGCTGCGGTGGGTCGCCGCCGACCGGTTCGTGGTCGCCGTGCAGGGAGGCCTCGCCGGCCGTGACGCCGACGCGGTCGGTCCAGCGGCCGGTGGCACGGTTGGCTTCGGATTCTGAGTCGGGTGACGAGGCGCCGCACGATGGGCTAGGATTGCGCACCGGAGGTGTGCGATGACAGCGCGGATCGAACGCACACGGCGTTCAAGCAGGCACTCAGGACCGCTCGGCGCACCCTTCGCGACCGCTTTGCTGGCCGCAGGGCTGGCCGTGGAGCTCGCCGCTGGGCTGGCCCCGGCGCTGGCCGTGGGGCTCGCCGCCGCTCTGGTCACGGGCTGCGCCGCCGACCCCGAGCCGACCAAGCTGACCCTGCCCGAGATGGACGGTTACCTCACCACCGATGGGCCCGCCGATGTCGACTGGAACGGTGGGCGCGCCGCCGCCGACGCGGTCGACGATTCCGCTGTGGCGCCGCCGGCGGACTCGGCGGTCGCGCCCGACGCGAACGACGACATCCCGCCGGCCAACACGCCACCGACGTTCGCCAAGATCGCTGCCCTTGAGATCCACCAGGGTGGCTCGACCGTCGTCGATCTACGCGACTCGATCGACGACGCCGAGGACCCAGACTCGGCGCTGAAGCTGAGCTGGAGCGCCAAGCACGTCGCCTTGCAGGATCCAGGCAACCATGTCCTGTATGTGGTCGGCCCGACGGTCTGGTTTGGCACCGAACAGATCGAGCTGAAGGTCACCGACCTGGGCGGCCTGAGCGCCGTGGCGTTGCTGCAGGTCAAGGTCAACGAGCTTGTCGTCGCCGGACCACAACCGCCCGATGTGTGCGGGGTGATCGCCTTCTCGATCCCTCTGGAGGCTGGGGATCACGAGGTGTTGTTGTCGGGGACCTTCAACGGCTGGGCGTCGACGCCCGACACCGCCGACGTGCTCACCGATGCCGACGGCGACGGCGTCTGGAGCGTCGAGAAGAAGCTCGCGGCCGGCGTGCATCAGTACAAGTTCATCGTTGACGGCGACTGGAAGGCCGACAAGGCCAACCCCAACCAGACGCCCGACGGCTATGGCGGCATCAACAGCGTCATCGAGGTGGCTCCATGCGATCCGTGAGGCAGACCCGTCTGGGGCTTGGTGCGGCGATTGGAGTCGCAGCGCTGGTCCTGGCGTGCAGCGAGCCGCCGCCGAACACAGATTCAAACAGCGCGGACGCGGCCACCGGCGCCGGCGACGCGACCATCGACGTGGTCTTTGGCGGCGGCGTGATCGACGGCGGCCTCTCCGATGGCGCGAATGGCGATGCGGGATCAGCGCAGGACACCGCGGATGCCGCCGCCGACGCGGCCTCATCGGGCGACATCGTCGTGACCAAGCCGGACACGGGCAAGAAGAACGGATTCAACTACGAGTGCAAACCGCTGACCGTCGAGTCCTGCGTCACCGCATGCGGTTCGGCTGGCTATCGCACCTGCTTCAAGGAGTGGGGGCCCTGCCTGCCACCCGCGGAGTTCTGCGGCAACTGCGTCGACGACGACTGCAACGGCCTGGTCAACGAGGGCTGCGCGCCAAATCCGGCGTGCTCGCCGACCACGCTCGCTTGTTCTGTGGCGCACATCGCGATCGCAGAAGGCTACGCGGTTGGGACGCAGAGCGTGCTGCATCTCTCTGCCGTGGGTTCGTACGCCAAGGGGGCGGCCAAGATCGTCCAGTGGGCGTGGTCGGTTCAGGCGCCGGCGGGTGCGGTGGCTGTGTTCCAGCCCAGCGCCGAGGTCGAGAAGCCGTCGCTGCTGGTGGACGTCGCCGGCAAGTACATGGTGCAGCTGATCGTCTGGGACGACGAGGGGGTCGAGAGCTGCGTGCCCGCCTTGGCGACGGTCGTCGTCGCGCCCAGCCCGCCAGTCGCGCCCACCGTGGGCTGCGCCGACGGCGACCGCGAGGGTTTCCTCGATCAGAACGCCTATCCG
>CALGHC010000366.1 GCA_937915965.1 uncultured Myxococcales bacterium | reverse complement strand
TGCCCAGCGTGTGGGGCAGCGCCTCGCCGTAGGCTGGCGCCAGCTCGTTGGGGTCGATCTCGTCGCTGCCACCGTCTTCGCTACGGCGCAGCCAGGGTGTGTGGCGTGCCAGCAGATGGTCCCCCAAGAACGGGATCACCTCCTCGACGCGCTGCTGCAGGCGATCGAGGAGGCGCCGAGCGGTCGCTGGCCCGCCGGTTGCCGAGCCGATCGGAACCCGCATCGACGCGGTGATCGTGCGGACCTCCCGGTCGGCCGTGGTCGCGCCGGTATCAGCGTCGCGGCCGATGTACACGAGGTTGTCTTCCTCCAGAGGACGATTCACATCGAAGACGGCCAGCACGTGGCGGGCCATCGCCTCTGGTACGGCCCGAGCGCGCACCGCAAAGTTGCCGACGAAGGTGTAGTAGACTGGCTGCAACGTGTGGATCACATGGTGGTAGTCCTGCTTTTGCTGTTCCTGCGGGATCAGGTTGAAGAACCGCTTGGGGTCGGTGTTGCAGACCAGCAGATCGCAGCCGATCACGTGGCGGCGGTCCCGCAAGATCACCTGGGTGGCCCGGCCCCGGCGGACTTCGATTGCCGCGACGGCCGCCTGTGGCCGGACGTCGCCCGCCGCGGCGATCAGCCCCAGGAAGAGGTCGCGGAGCGTGTCCGGACCGCCGTCGAACGCGGAGACGCCGCCGGCGAGTTGATCGATGACCCGCACGAAGTTGGCTGGCTGCGGTCTGGCCGGCAACATGTCGGAGCACATGCGGAACGGCGCGTGGGCGAACGCGCGGAACGGGTCACCGTGTGGGAAGGTGGCGAGCGGGTCTTCGATCGACCATTCGTCGTCCAGGAAGGGGAACCGTTTGACCAGGCGACGGAATTGGAAACCTTCGACCAGCCCGCGCGGCGGCAGGTGAACGCCGAGCTCAAGCACCTCCTGCACCTGCGCGTCTATCTCCCGCACCCTTTTGTGGAACGCCGAGATTCGCCCGAGCTGACCGGGAAACCCGCGGGTGAGCTCGCGCGCAAGCAGCTTCTCGTCCGTGCCGACGTCGATTCGTGCGTGCGGCAGCACGACCTGATAGCCCGGCTCCAGCGGTCGTGGCAGGTTGCGCAACTCGAAGCCGAGGCTGAGGTGTTCGAAGACCTGACGAACCGGTCGGCTCGCCAGACCGTAGACGATCTCGGGGCGTCGGCAGAACGTGAAGCCCTCGTGTTCGTACAGGGCGCCTCTGCCCCCCTGACCGATGACCAGGACCCGGTAGCCCTGCTTTGCGCACAGGGCACCCAGAATCAGCCCGGCGGGGTCGGTGCCGACGACGACGATGTGGTAGTGGGCCGTCGTAGTCGTCAAGGCGATACTCTCCCCCGTGGCCCGGTGCCCGTCTGTCGTTCGATCGGTCACCGTCTTTCGGCCGGCCGGACGCGCGCTGCGGTGGCAACGCCGCGACGGCGGCCATAACGCAAGCAGGCAGGCGGGTCAAACGCGCCGACGCGGCGCGATTCGCATGGCGGACCGGCGCGCAGCGGCGCCGCACCAAGCGCCAAGGATCTGGCGGAAATCGATTGGATTGCAAGGCCCGGGTCGATTCGTTAGCATCGAAGCCCGCCTGGAGCGGCGATAGCGGCCCCTCCCCCCCCAATTGCACGGTCGTCGCACCCCAGTCCTCGCGCGATCTCGCCGTGCACTGCCACCGTCAAAGCCAATGCCTGACTCGAACGCCAAGGAATCCAACTCCCAGGTCGAGCGGATCCTGCGTCTGCTCGGCGAGAGCGCGGATCATTTCGCCATCCTGGGCGTTGGCCACGACGCGCCGCAGGGACGCCTGCGCGACGCGTATTTTTCGCTGGCCAAGATGCTTCACCCCGATCTGCCGCATCTTCGCGCCGACCCAGAGGCAAAGGAGCGGGCGACCAAGGCGTTCAAGGCCGCGACCATCGCTCATCAGGTGCTCAGCAATCGAACGCAGCGTAGCGCCTACCTGCAGTCCATCGGCTCGGCCGAGGTCTTGCCCCAGAGCACAGAGCCGAACCCGGATCTGGCACGCATCTATGTGCACCGCGCCCGCCAGCTGATCACCCGGCGCTCCTGGCCCGAGGCCGTTGAGCACCTGCGCGGCGCCGTGACCCTTTATGGCCCCCAAGACAGCCGCGAGGCCCGGGCCCTGCTCGGCTGGGCCATCTTCAATGACACCGCGAGGGCCGAGATAGAGCGGGTCCAGGAGGCCAAGGAGGTTCTCGACGCGGTCGTCGACGACAAAGGCGAGGACGAGATCGTCGGCCGGGCCCACTACTACCTGGCGATGTGGAACAAGACCCATGGCGACATGCGCTCGGTGAAGCGCCACCTCGACGCCGCGCTAAAGCTCGACCCCCGCAACATCGAGGCGCAGCGTGAGCGGCGACTGCTTGAGCGCCGTCGCATGAGCAGCTCCGACAACCCGCGCGCCAAGTCCAGCGGCAGCGCGGCGTCGAAGCGGCGGGTCAGCCGGACCACCACCGAGATTCCGGCCTCCGACATTCCGCAAACGCAGAAGGTGACGCTCAAGAAGGGCAAGAAGCCGGGCTTCTTCGAGAAGCTCTTCGGCAAGCGCTAGGGGCGTGAGCGCACCGTTCAGTGCACCCGGATCGTGTCGACGAGTTCGAGCCGCAGCGGTTCGCCGGCGAAGCCAGGGATCGAGGCTGCGCGCCAGCGGTACAGCGCCAGGAGCCACGGCTGCTCGGCGGTGCGTGGCGGAAGCCGCTCAAGCAGGCCCCCTGGGATCGTGAACGCGCCATCGTCGGTGAGTCGGCAACGCACCCAGTCCTGTCCGCCGGAAGCCTCGGCGCCGACCTCGAGCTCGAGCGAGGCGGCGTGATCCACTGAGCCCCAGCGGATCGACACGTCGGTCTCGGGATCGGTTAGCTCGGCGCGTCCACGTCGCACCGGAGTGCTGCCGACGTGGGTGATCCGAACCGGCCGAGGCACCTCAATGCTGGCCTCGAACGCAGCCACGCCGTCTCCACCGGTCGCATCGAGCACGAGATGACCGGCGGCGAGCAGGTGGCGGGCATGATCCACATCGCCGTCGTAGCGCACGCCGCGAACGGCGCTAAAGAGGCTCGGCACCATCTGGACCTTCAGCGCGACGGCCTCGGCGCCCGCTCGCAGGCGCAGATTGCCGATATCGAGGAGCTGTACGTAGCCGCTCGGAGTGCTGCCTCGCTCCTGCGCGAGGTGGCGGGGGCCCGGCTGGCGGACGCACTGGTCGGTCACCGGCACGTCCCGCGTGCGTGGATTCTGGCCGACCAGGTCTCCGAGCAGCGCGGCATCTTCCCGTGTCGCGTCCGCAAAAACCGCGGCGACGCGCAGGTGATCGTAGCCAAGGTCATCCGCGCCCGGCTCGACGTCGGCGTTGGCGAAGCGGATCGTCACTGCTGCGGCGCGCTGTCGCGGCACACGCGTCAACGGTGGGCGGCTGCTGACGATCGGTTCGGCTGGTGGGTCCGGGCGCGCCTCGCGCTCGCAGGCCCCTCCCGCGGCCGCCCACAGCGCGAGCGCCAACGGCATGCCCAGGCTGCCACGGATCGCATGGCGATGGCGGGCGCGCAGTCCGTCATCCAGTGATCGTCCTGTCGTGCGGTTTCCCCCTTTCGCAGACCGCCTCAGTCGGCCATCCTCGCGAACCGGGCGACCCCGGGCGGGTCTCAGGCAAGGGAGTTCTCGATGCGGATCATCGCAGGAAGTCGTCGGGGGATGCGCCTCGACGCGCCCGACGGTCGCAAGGTGCGGCCGACCTCGGGGCGCGCTCGCGAGGCCCTGATGAGCATCCTGGGCGGATTCTTCGATGGCGAGCAAGTCCTCGAATTGTGCGCCGGGTGCGGCGCGATCGGGCTGGAGATGGTCTCGCGTGGATGTGGGCGCGCGGTGCTTGTCGAGCGCGACCGCGGCGCGCTCGAGGCGATCGCCGCCAATATCGCCCGGGCTCGCTTCGGCGCCGAGGTCCGCGTGATGTCCGGCGATGCGCTTGAGGCGATCGACGCCCTCGCCTCGCGCGCCGCGCGCTTCGACTACATCTTCTTCGATCCACCGTACGACACCGATCTGCATGTGAGCGTTCTCTCCAAGCTGGCCGCCACGTCTTTGCTCGCGGGCGGCGGCGAACTCATCGTACAGAGTCTGAACGGACTCGACGAGGCACAGCTCGGCGATGATTGGCACGTCGTCGATCGGCGTCGCTACGGCGCCAACGCCTTCGACCGTCTGGAACCGGCAGGAGCGCGCACCCCGGAGAGCGAATGAGCCTCAACTCGCTCAGCGACGCCGACGCCACCATGGAGCTCGGCGACTACGACTACGAACTGCCTGAGGCGTCCATCGCCCAGCGGCCGGTCGAACCGCGGGATCTCAGTCGTCTCCTCGTTGTCGACCGGGGCGGCAAGGCGCTTCGCGACATGCGTGTCCGCGACCTGCCGACGCTGCTGCCCCGAGGGGCCCTGCTGGTCGTCAACGACACCCGTGTCGTGCCGGCCCGTCTCGTCGGCTGCAAGGACACCGGCGGTCGTGTCGAGCTGCTAATGACGGCGCCATTCGCCGACGGTAGCAACTCGCTATGTGGCCAATGGGCGCTGACCCGCTCCAGCAAACCGTTGCGTGTCGGCCAGATCATCCACATCGACGGCAGCAGCGGTGGCGCCAAGGCGCGGGTCACAGAGACAGCGCCAGCAGGCCTCGTCGCGTTTGACTTCGACTCGGCGTCCGACCTCACCGATCTGCTTGAGCGCTGCGGTCGGGTACCGCTGCCACCCTACATACGCGGCGGCCAGGAGGATGCTTCCGGTAGTGACGCCGCAGCCTACCAGTGTGTGTTTGCGGCTCGTCGCGGCGCGGTCGCAGCGCCGACTGCTGGCCTGCACTTGTCGACAGCGTTGCTGGACAGCCTCGCTGAGGCGGGGGTGGAACGCTGCGCGATCACGCTGCATGTTGGTCCCGGCACGTTTCTGCCCGTACGCGACGACGACCTGCGTGGCCACCGCGTCCTGCCCGAGCGATTCGAGGTCTCTGCCGAGAGCGCCGAGCGATTGCAGGCCGCCCGCACCGATCGGCGTCCCGTCATCGCCGTGGGAACCACCACAACACGCACCCTTGAGACGTTGGCGGCTCGCTTCGATGGCGCACCCTGGCGGGCGACAGCTGGGCACACTGACCTGACGATCCTGCCCGGGCACCGCTTTCGCGGGATCGACGGCCTGGTCTCGAACTTCCACATGCCGCGCTCGTCGCTGCTTGTCCTGGTCGCTTCATTTGTGGGGCGCCAGCGCATCCTAGCGGCGTATGACCACGCCGTCGCATCCGGATATCGCTTCTATTCGTATGGCGACGCGACCTTGATCTGCTAGAGCCGCCCGGCGCTCCGCCGATCGCACGCGTGATTCGCTGCTGCCCAAGGACGCTTCGCGCGCTCGCAACCTCTCGCCGGTTGTGTGCGCCATGAGACCGGAGCTACGTTCAGCGTAGGTCTTTGAGCATGTCTTGGGCTTCTTGCCGGTACAGGCCGTCCGGCGGCGCGAGCTTGAGGTAGCGCCGCAGCGAGCGCATCGCCGCCGGGCTTTGGCCGCGTTCTTTGTAGATCAGCGCGACGTGATAGGCCGCCTGGGCGACGTCGGGCGTATTGGCGCGCAGCGCCTGCTCGAACCAGTGCATCGCGTCTGACGAGTGTCCAGTGCCGAGCAGCACCAGGCCCAGGTGCAATGCGGCCTCGGCGTCTTTGGGGTCGCCCTTGAGGACCCGCCGCAGCTCGGCCTCGGCCTCCTTGTCGCCAGTGGCAAAGAGCGACAGCCCGAGGCGGTGGCGGGCCTGCTTGTCGTCGGGGGACGACTCCAGAATGACGCGCAGGTGCTCGATTGAGCGGCCGTAGTCGCGACGCTCGTAGAAGTGATTGGCGAGAAGGCGATGGACCTCGTCGAGGTTCTTGATCGGCTTGCCTGCTTCCGCATAGCGCGGCGCATTGGCAACAAGGATCCGGAGTTCGCGAACCCCCCGCTCCGTAGCGGCCTTGTTGTCCCCCACGTGAAGCAGCGAGTCCGCCATGACGAAGCGGTATCGGTGCTCGCCCGGCGCAAGCTCGATCGCCTGGTTGATCAGCGTGATGCCCTGCTGCAGTTCGCCCTGCAGAAACGCCAGACGACCGTATTGGAAGAGCGGTTCCGGGTACTTGCCGCCCAGCCGGTGGGCGATCGCGTAGGCTCGCTTCAGCACCGTTTCGGCCCGCACCAGGTCGCCGCTGTCGATAAGATAGTGGCCAGCGAGGGTGTTGAGCTCGACGTCGTTGGGGTTCTGCTCGGCGAAAGGCAATATGGTCTTTGCCGCCTCCGCGATCTGGCCTTTTGCGTTGAGCGCCTGGGCGAGCTGCACGGCCGCGTCCCGGTCCAGTGCACCATCGGCGCGAAGCGTGCGCAGGTAGCCCAGGGCCTTGTCGGTCTTTTCGGCTCCCAGATCGAGGCGAGCGGCGTTCAGCAGGTAGTCTCGATTGCGAGGCTGCAGTTCAAGCAGCTTGTCGAGCACGCTCCGGGCCTCCGCCAGACGGTCGAGGGCCATCAATTCATGCGCGGTCGGTGCGAGCAAGCTCTCGACCTCTCCCATCCGGCCGCTCGCCGCCTGGAGGGTCGCCAAGGACTCGTCGTGGCGCCCCGCATCACTTTGCAGCGAGGCCAGCCTCAGCACCGCTCGCATGTGACGCGGTTCGCGTTCGAGCACACGCGCGTACAGGTCGCGCGCCGTCGCGAGGCGCTTGTGTTGCTCCTCTATCTGGCCATGGAGAAAGAGTAGGTCCACCGAGTCTGGGTGGCCGATCGACGCGCGCTTGACCTCGGCCAGGGCGTCCTCGATGCGGTTGGCGAAGAGCCAATACTCGACCAGCACGACCTCGAACGCGATGGAGGTCATCTCACGCCTCTGGCCCTCGATAAGCACCAGCTGCGCTTCCTCGGATCGGCGCTCATTCATCAGCAAGCGGCCCAGCCGAACCATGATCAGCTCGTCATCCGGAGTCAGCTTGGCGAGCGCCTGCAGGGTGCGGATCTGATCGCCCACGTGGGCGCGGCGCGCAGCGATCTGTGACTTTCCCCGATACGCGCCGACGACGATCTGTCGGCGCTTGCTGACGTTGCCCGCCGCCGCCACGGTGTCCAGCACCACATCGGCTTCGCCGAGCTTGTTGCGACTGATCAGCAGCTCGGCCATCAGCAGCTGGGCTCCGAGATCGTCGGGCCGGGTCTCGGTGGCCTTTCGCAGCGGCTCCGCCATCTTCTCCATCTCGCCTTGCATGCGATACAGGGCCGCATCGGTGAGATGGAAGCGCGCTGGCTTGCGAACGTCCGTGGGCAATTTGGCAAGCAGCGCGTCAAGCCATTTCCGGGCTTCGATCACCTGGGCGTCTGCCGGCCGCGGCACGGTAGTCGGATCGATCTCGGCTTTTGCCGTCAGCCCGGGCTCCATCAGGGCCTGCCGTCGTGTCGCGCGCTCGACCTGCCGCATCCGCAGGGTCACCGCGATCAGCTGATCATCCGGCGAGCCTGCCAGAAGCGCAGGTAGAGCCGCCTCGTGGCCGTCCAGGTCGCCTTCCAATATGGCGACTACGACCTTGTGCCCTGCTGGCGCACCCTCGAGCCGACCGGCGGCCTGCTCGCCGCGCGTGGCGTGGATCGGGTCCCCCTGGTAGACCACCGGCTCGGTCAGCATCAGGTCGTCATAAAGCGCCAGGAGCAACACGGCGTGCGCCTTGTTGTCGGCATCCTGCTCCATCAAGCGAGCGACGCGTTCGATCTCCTGGAGATCGGCTGCCAGAGATCCGGTCGCTTCGACCGCCGCGTACAGGTTGTCTGGAAGCTTGGGCCGAGCTTTCTGCGGTGGCGGTCGTTCATCAAGCAGGGCGCTGACGTCGAAACCCAAGCCAGCGAGCACCTTGCTGCCGAACAGGCCCATATCGGCCTCGTCCAGGGCGAGCCCGAGGATCAGCACAACCAGCACCACGCTCAGGAGACGGTCGATCAGCTGTTGGGGGTCAAAGGCGGCGCGCGCGTCGTCGCCGTCGGAGCCCTTGCGTCTTCGCCCCTTCTTCGCCTTCTTCTTGCCTCGTTTCGCGGCGTCGGGTCTTCGAGTCGCCTCCGCGGGTCGATCGGAGCTGCGTCCAGGTCGCACTGGCACACTGAAGTCGTCGTCGTCGATCGCGGCGTCGTCGAACGCAGCGCCCGAAGTGTTCGGCGTCGCAAGGAAGAGGGAGTCGTCTTCGAGCCCGCGCGCGCCTGGGTCTGGGCGCGGGGCAGAATCCGCCGTAGCGTCGAATGCATCGCCAAAGAGCGAATCGCCTTCCCTTCCGTCGTCGCTCGCCCCCAACCCCGTACTGGCGAAAGGGTCGACGGGACCGGAGTCGAATGCGGCGCTGGTCCCGCCGCCAAAGTCGCCGAGCAGCGAGTCGAAGTCGACATCTGCGCTGCCATCGACGACCGGCGCCGCTTGGGCCGCCGCGGATCGCGAGGCCGCCGCGGTCGCCACCACCGAACGCTTCGATGCAGCGCCGCCAGCGACCACCGACGTCGCACCAAATGATTCGAACTCGTCGTCATCGGGCAGGGCGGCGGTTGGCTGGTTGTCGGGCGAATCCTCGACGGTCGCGCCGGTCACGTGCGCGGCACTATCAAAAACATCGAGGCACAGCGGGCATTCGGCTTGCGCATCGCCTGAGGCGCCGGCAGAACCTGCTGGGAAGACGGCTCCGCAACTTGGGCAGCGGACGTTCACGGGTCTGGCTCGGAGCGAAGGGGCGACGCGTGCGGGCGACGACCGGTGGGCGACGGGCTGCCTGAGGCCCGCAGGGGCTGCAGCGGAAACGTCAGGTCTCCCCCAGCCGTCTGCCTGCGTGCCTGCATCGGACGCTACCTTGCAGCGCTGAGCCGGTCAATTATCCTGGGGCGCGGCCGTGGCCGGCCGCCTGGCCGCGGTGACGTCCCCGAGCCTGGTGCTGCGACCCCAGCCGCGGGGGCCGCCGAATCGCGGGTCCCGTCACAGCGCCCGCTGCGTGTCGTTCGAACCCGTGTGGTTCGACGAGCTCAACTCGCCGAGCATTGGAGCCGTCGTGGACAGTGTGCTGACCTTTGGCGTTGCAGGTCACGTCGACCACGGCAAGACCACGCTCGTTCGCTGCCTCACAGGCATCGAAACGGACCGACTCATTGAGGAGCAGCGCCGCGGAATCAGCATCGAGCTCGGCTTCGCGCATCTGGCCATCGAGGTTGAACAGGGCCGCACCGCTCGACTGGGCTTCGTCGATATGCCGGGGCACGAGCGGTTCGTGCGGCGAATGATCAGCGGGGCGGCCGGGATCGACGCCGTGCTTCTGGTGATTGCCGCTGACGAGGGCGTCATGCCCCAGGGGCGCGAACACCTGGCGATCTGTGAGCTCCTCGGCGTCCGCCACGGCGCGATCGTTCTGTCCAAGGTTGATCTGGCCGACGATGAGTTGATCGACCTGCTGGAGGACGAGCTCGTCGATCTCACGCGCGGTACCTTCCTCGAAGGAGCTCCGGTGTGGCGGTTCTCAGGTCGGACCCCCGAACCCTGGCTCGCGTCTCTGCGCGAAGGCCTCGCCCTCCTGGGGCGCACTGTGCTGGCGGCGCGCGGTGGCGACGACGGTGTTCGCGCCTTTCACATGCCAGTTGACCGATCCTTCAGCATGCGTGGTCACGGCACGGTGGTCACCGGCACAGCTGCGAGCGGTGTGCTGGCGGTCGAGCAGGTTGTCGAGGTCCTGCCCGGTGGCGCGCGCCTGCGTGTCCGGTCTATCGAGCACCACGGCGAGTCGACGCAGACATTCGAGGCGCCCGGCCGCCTCGCGGTCAATCTCGCCTCGGCCGGCATCGGAGAGGTTCCAGTTGGCTCAGTGCTGGCGACGCCGGGTCGGCTGCCCGTCACCAGCCGTTTCGACGCCTTGCTGTCGACGCTGGCCCATTGCCCGGCCTTGCCTCTGCGTCAGCGCGTCATGATCCACATGGGCACGACCCAGGTCGAGGCCGCCATCACCCAGCTCAACGGCGAGATCGGTCTTCCCGGTTCTGCGGCCCTCGTCCAGATTCACCTCGACCGTCCCATGCCGGTCGCACCGGGCGATCATTTCGTCGTGCGCGGCTCGCAGGTGGACGCGCGCTTCGGCCAGACCCTCGCCGGTGGACGCGTCCTGCACCCAGAGCCGTCGCGACACCGGCTGGGCGACGCCGCCGTGCTGGCGGCTCTGAATGGGGTCCTCGATGTCTCCCCCGAGCGCCGCGTCGAGGCCCTTGTCGAGCTTGCCGGCGTGCGCGGCGCGACCGACGAAGACCTCGCGAGGGTCTCGGCCGAGCCGTCCCGGCTGCTCGGGCGGGCGGTTGAGAAGCTACTGAGTCAGGGCAGGTTGCGGCGCTTCGGTCGGCCGTCGCGCTTCTTCGCTCCCGCAGCCATCGAAGCGATCGAGGCGCGCGCTGTCGTCGCGGTCGACCGACATCATCTGGCCCACCCGGGTCGCGATGGCCTCGATCCCGACGAGGCGGCGCGTACGATCGGCGGCTGGCTGGACCGCGACGCTGTCGGCCAGGTTGTCGCAGGCTTGGTACGACGCGGGGCGCTGGTTCTGCGGGACGGCGTGCTCGCTCGGCCCGATTTTCGACCCGAACGCCGGCAGGCGCGTCCAGCCGTCGTCACCGGGCTGGTCGCTACGGTCCGCGCGCAGGGCCTGGCCGTCGACACCCCGGCGCTGCTCGCTGAACGGCTGCAAGTGGACGTGGCAGAGGTCGAGCTGGCGCTGCTGCAAGCGCAAGCGTCCGGCGAGCTGCGTCGCATCAACCAGACCTACTGGATCGACGCAGAGCTCGCCGAAAGGACTGCCCGTGGGCTGCTTGATGCCTACGGAGGTCAGGAGAGCTTCTCGACCTCGGAGCTGAAGGCGCACACGCAGTTGACGCGAAAACACCTGATACCGCTTGCCGAGTTTCTCGACGCCTGTCGGGTAACGGTTCGAGATCCATCCGGGAATCGACGGTTTCGCCAGCAATCCCGCGAGCGTGCGCGAAGCGGTCGCCCGCTCCTGGGTGACACGTAGCGTTCGACTCGATCCGTAGACCTACTCGCCTGCGGCCGCTTTGCCGCCGCGCCCTTTCTTGCTGGCCGCCTTGTCGGCGCCGTCTCGTGCTGTCTCGGCATCGGTGGGCGTCGCACCGGGCGCTGTCGCGTCGACCGAAGGCACGGGCAACCACTCATCCCATCGTCCTTCGCTGCGCATCCTCATTCGGTCCGGCTCAAAGCCCCGGTGCACCAGCTGCGTAACGAAACGGCCGAGCAGGCTCTCGAAGTCCGGCGCTTCGCGGATGATGAACTGAATGAGGAAGTGAAACGGATCGGAACACTGCGTCGCAGCAAAGAGTTTGCGGCGCCTGCGCTCCTCTTTCTGGAAGACGGTGACCTGGAATACGACCTCACGTCCCAGCTTGGTGGCGGCGAGCTGAAAGCGGGAGTGTTCCGTGATCACGCGGCCTCGCTCGTCCAACGCCACTGCACGTCGGAAAGGTTCGTGCCTTGCGCTGTGGGCCGCCACCACTTCGCGGACCCACGGGCACCCGCGACGGCGGTGACAGGCCATCGGGCGCCGCGATTGTCTGCACCCGTTCGGGCCGGTGTCAAGGGCGCCGGCACGGCCCCTGAAGCAACGTTCGCCTATTGCGGCGTGGATTCACGCCGGTTTCTCAATCGGGAGGAAGATCGCGCCGCCGCCTCGGGCAGGTCCGGCGGCCGCCTTGGAGAGCACGCTGCGGCGGGCGCCGCCGAGATCACCGGTCTGCGTTTTGCAAGCGTTCGACCACCTTGTGGATGACCTGCTGTTCGGGCAGGCCGAGGCCCACCGCGATCGTTAGCGCCCGGGCGAGGTGGTCCCCGCACGCTGCGCCATTGCCAAGGGCGCCTTCGACCTGACCCAACAGAAAGTGAGCCGCTCCAGCCGAGCGCGCCGCGCCCGCCGCCTCGAGGTCATCCGCGGCCACACGAAGGTCGTCACGGGCCTGCGCGAATCGCTCAGCGGCGGCGAGGGCCTGGCCGCGGAGCAACGCCGCCTCGCCCCGCGCGACGGCCTCGTCGATGTGCTGTAATTCGGGGAGTTGTATGGATAAAGCCTCGCTTGGATCGCCATCTTCAAGCTGCCATCGGGCCGCGTCGATTCGCGCGAACGCCGCATACAGGTCGTCGCCCGCGGCCAACTCGCGGTTCAATTCAAGGGCACCTTGGCGATCGCCGTCGCACCTGCGGCTGAGCGCGAGTCCACGCCGGCTGGCTCGCTCCAGGTCGACCCGTCCCGCGCGGCGTGCAAGGTCGCCCGCATGGCCGAAGTCGTGGCGGGCCGCCGACGCCTGGCCGACCGCGACCAGCCGCTCAGCCCGGGCCAGACAAGCCGCGGCGGCCAAGCCGGGCTCGTGCAGGTGGACCGCCTGGTCGTTCGCGTGGCTCCAAGCCAGCATCGCCTCGTCGTGGCGGCCGCTGGCGGCGAGCGCACTACCCAGGACGTGCAGCGCTCGCGCCAACGCCAGCCCATCTTCCGCTTCGCGCGCGCGGCGGGCGGCCTCGCCTGCGGCCAG
>CALGHC010000365.1 GCA_937915965.1 uncultured Myxococcales bacterium | reverse complement strand
CGAGAGGGTGCCCTGGACGTCGCCGCCGCCGCCGCCGCCCGCGCCCGCGCCGCCGGCCTCGCCAGCGCATGCAGCGGCAAGCACCAGAGCAAACAACGCTGCAAGCACGCAATGCAGAGAGAGGCGATCCGCCGAAAGCCTGGGGTCAAATCGATCGGTCGGGAAGGGTTCCATCGCGGGCTCCTCGGTCGGGACGTCTGTGCGCAATTGTAGCATCGCCGCAGACGGTCTGGCAGGTGACGACGGCAACTCTTTCGAGGCCCCCATTTCGGACCTCGGCGTGCGTACGAACGGCTACGTGCCCACAAACACGTCACAAGCGGCTCGGAATCGCTTGTCGGATCGGCGTCGCAACGCTACGGTGAGGGCATCTGCAAGCGTTCGGGCGGGTCGACGCCCGAACCACAAGAGGACCGCCGGCCACGCGGCGCGGTCGTCGACCGCTGCCGTTGTCGGCTCCACACGGGAGGGGCCCATGTTCCAATGGCTGAACAGGCCGTCGTCGTACGACGCCTACGACGACGACGAGATCGTCGCGCTCCACCGGACACTGCGACGCCATGTCGGCATCGCCCGTCGAGTCGTGCCGTTGGCCATCATCCTGATCATCGCCGGATTCTGCTGGTCGATCCGCAACAGCGTCGTCGACATGGACAACGACGCGGTGGCGGCCCAGTTCGAGAAGCGCGCAGCAGTGATCGGACCGCGCCTCAACCAGATGGTCCTCGACGTCGGCGAACGGGTCGCCCCCGTCGTCAGCGAGGCATTGCAAGACCAGAGCCAAAAGACCCTGAAGACGCTCGGCGAGCGCCTCGACCAGGAGATCGAGTCGATGACCGACACGATCCTCGACAAGATGGTCGACGAGTTGATGCGCCAACTGCGCACCGCGAATGAAGGTCAACGCAAGCGCCTGCTCGATGCCTTCCCCGAGCTGGCGAAGGATCCACAGCGCGCCGACGAGCTGATCGCCAGCTTTCAGAAGGGGTACACGGCCTGGGCGAGCCGGCTGCTGACGGCGACCTTCGACCGCCACATGCTCGAGTTCACCCGTATCCGCGGGACGCTGGGCCAGATCGTCGCCACCGAGTCGGTCGCACCGCTGCCGATCGGCGCGACCGGCACCGTCGATGGCGAGACCGCGGTCTCGGCCCACCACGTCCTGGGGCTGTGGCTGGAGATCCTCGACGAGACCATCTCGGGCGGTGTCGACGAGACGAACCTCCTCGCCGAGCCCGAATCTACTGCGCCATCGGGCAAGGGAGGCAAGTGATGAGCGACCACCCTGTCGTACGTACCTATGTGATTGCCGAAGTCGACCGCATGTACACCGAGCGACGAAACTTCTACATCGTCGGTGGCCTGGTCGTGCTCCTGGTCTTCGGCTACATGACCTGGCTTGACCGGCAGGTCGCGTATTTCACCCAGCCCGAGCACTTTGCCTTGACCGCGTCGGGGATGCTGGAGGCACAGCTGCCGGCCCTGGAGCGCACCGCCGAGGACATGATCGTGCGCGAGGCGCCCCACGTCGCGCGTTACCTGGGCGACTCGGTCACCCGCGAGGTTCCGGTTCTGCTCCGAGATACCTTCCAGCGCGCGGTCATGGAGTACACGGCCGAATTGGCCACCTTGGCTGTCATACGCTACCGGGCGACGTTCGACGCCGTCTTGGCGAAGGCAGACGAGGGCCTCGCAGCGGCGGTGGCGGCGCCGGACTCCGCCAGCCGAGAGATCCTGGTGGCGCAGGCGCTGCGCAAGGAGATCGACGCGGCCGTCATCCACGCCAAAGAAGGCGACATCGACGCCGACCCGCTCTTGACCACGCTCGACCAGTCACATCGCGCGTTGGCCAACCTGCACAAGCGGCTCGCCGCGATCGCGGCGCGCAAGCCCGACAAGATGGGTCGGAGCGACCGTCTGACACGGCGCTTCCTCGGGACGTTCTGGCGCTTTGTGCAGCAGCGCTACCCGGACTCCCGCGCTGCGGACTAGGCGCGGCGAGACAGAGCGCAGCGGCGGCAGCGAGAGCGGGCGCCAGGCGGTAGACGCCACCACCCGACCAGGCCGAGGCCTATTCAGCGGGGCCCGCGGGTTCGGCGGCCTCACAGCAAGCATCCGGGCCATCCTGGCCCGCAGTCGCCATCGGCAACCGGCCCCACACGCCCAAGAGGCCGATCACGACGAGGGCGGCGCCGACCAGACGCCGGCCGTGGCGCAGCAGACCTCCGCGAGCGAAGCGAGCCACGACGGTTGTCGCCAGCAGCGCCGGAACCGTACCGATCCAGAACCCGAGCATGGTCATCGCGGCCCCAGCCAACGAGCCGGTCGCCGCCGCGGCCAGCGCGAAGCCGTAGAGAAAGCCGCAGGGCAACAGGGTCGAGCCAAGGCCAAGCAGCCAGGGCCCGGCGACTGGACCGCCGTCACGGGCGACGCGGAAGAGCGCCACGGAGGCGCGCTGGGCCAGCCGAAGACCGGGGAGGAGGGGACGCTCGAATAGCCATGCAAGGCCGATGGCGACCAGCGCGATCGCCATCATCAGGGCGACCGCGCGCTGCAGATCGAGGAAGACCGCCGCACGGGCGATCGAAGCGCCCGATACACCTGCGACGGCGGCAAGGCCGAGGTAGGTCGTCAAGCGACCGGCATGGTAAGCGATGGTGCCGATGCCTGCTCGGCGTGCACCCAGGCCGTGGTAGCCGGCAAATGCGCCGCACATTCCGACGCAGTGCGAGCTGCCGACGAGGCCGCCAACGAGCGCCACGGCGAACGCAGCGAGAGCCGTCTCGGGGACTTGCACCAGTGGGTCCATCACGAACCGTCCTCGGCGACGACCGCCGGCCACGCGAGCCGAACGTCGTGGGCCAAGGGCCTCGCCGCGTCGACCTCGACCCGCAACCGCCACGCCCCGCTCGCCAGTTGACCCAGCTCTGCGTGCCAGCGCCAACCAGCGCGATCCGTGTCGACCTGGCCCGCCGACGGCGCGTGCGGCACCAACGGCACCAGCCGGTCGAGGTGGGCGTCTGCGGCGCGGTAGAGGCGGGCGACGGCGGCAGGCGGAGCCGCGACGGTGCCGTCCTCGGTCGGCGGCGGGTGGTCGGCGGAGACGACCAACCGGGCGCTACCGTCGGTATCGCCTGGGACCAGATGAACGTGCCAGCCCATGGCAGCCGAGGCGCGCCGGACAGCAAGCTCGTCCTCGTGGGCGAGACCGGCCTCGTAGTAATCGCCGCGGACGAGATCGGTCTGGGCGGTGAAGACGTAGGTCAAGGCGACCGCGTGCACCAGCAGCGACGTGCCGAGGATCGCTCCGACCCAAAGCAGCAAGCGCCGCGGTCCCACGTCGGCTGGCGGAGGCGACGGCGGCAGTGGACTGCCGACCGGAGCTCGATCGCGACTGGTCATTGTTGCGGTCCCAGAAGCGTCACGGTCTGCCGCTGCACCTCGCGGCCGTTGGTTTCGAAGACCAGCGCGACTCGTTCGCCAGGGCGAAAATCGGCCCGGGCGCGCCGCACGAAGATCGTCATGGTCGCGGTGCCGCCGGCGACCACGGGCCACGGGTCGATCGGCGTGACAAAGGACCAACCCGGCCGCTGCCGCAGCCTGATGCCGACGTCGTCATCGGTCTTGTTGACCAGCCTCGCGACAAAGAGGTTCACGACCTGGTTTGCGTCTGCGCTCGTCGAGTCGCCTGGTGCGCGCAGAACCTGTACCTCGATCCCGCGGCGATGGCTCGCCG
>CALGHC010000364.1 GCA_937915965.1 uncultured Myxococcales bacterium | reverse complement strand
CAAGCCGGTGAACAGCACGGGGCGCACAAAGAGGCCGTCCTTGAGCCGCGGGTCGTCGGGGAGCACGCAGCACTCGTGAGCAACTGCCCCGGGCTCGGCTTTGCCCAGGTGCACGTAGCTCACGACCTTGTCGTACTGGCGCCGGGAGATCACCGTCCCGACGTCCGTCTCCTCCGCAAGCGGATCGCCCATCTTCAGGGCGTCGACACGCGCGACGAGCCGAGCGACGAAATCATCGTGGAGGGAATCGTGGACAAAGATTCGGCTCGCTGCGGTGCAGCTCTGCCCCTGACGCGTGAAGCGCATGCCGACAAACGCGGCGTCAATGGCGCGATCCAGATCGGCGTCGGCCATGACGATCATGGGACCCTTGCCGCCGAGCTCGAGGGTCACCGGGATCAGCTTCTCGGCCGCGGCACGGTAGACGAGACGGCCGGTCTCGACGCTACCGGTGAAGGTGACCTTGGCGATGTCAGGGTGGCTGGCGAGGGGCGCGCCACAGCCGATACCGCTGCCGCTGATCACCGCGAGCAGCCCGGCGGGGAGGGCCTGCTGCATGATCTCAGCGACGCGCAACACTCCCAGCGGCGCCTCCTCCGAGCTCTTGACGACGATCGCGTTGCCAGCGACCAGCGCAGGCGCGACCTTGAGCGCCATCAGCACCAGCGGCGCGTTCCACGGGATGATCGCGCCGACGACGCCGACCGGTTCGCGGCTGGTGACCACCAACGTGCTGGCGTCGAAGGGCACGGACTCGCCCTTGAGCTCCGAGGCGAGGCCACCGTACCAGGCGAAGACGTCGGCGAGCGCGGCGGCCTCGGGGCGGCTCTCTGTGCGGATCGCCTTGCCGGTCTCGAGCGCTGTGAGGCGAGCGAGCTCTTCGACGTGGTCCTCAAGCAGTTTCGCGCAAGCGACCAGGCGTTTGCCACGCTCGCGGGCGGGTACATCTGCCCAGGATTTCTGGGCGACGAGGGCAGCGGCCACCGCGACTTCGACGTCGGTCGCGTCGCCAGCAGCCGCATCTGCGATGACCGCCCCGGTCGCCGGGTTTTGGACCGCGAAGGTGCGGCCCGACCGGGCCGGCACCAGCGTGCCGTCGATCAGGTGCTTTGCCGACAGGTGTCGCGCCAGGGCGAATGGGTCGAGGTTCTGGGTAGGCATGTGCATGGCGATCTCCTGCGGCGCGGCAACCGCAGGAACCTACTTCGCCGGCAGCGGCAACTGCAACAACTGGCCGCGACGCTTCTCGAGCCAGGTCAGCTTTCCGGCGGCTACGACCAGGTCGGCGGGACGGGTATCGAGGGCGACCGCCGTGGGCTCGCCGGTCGGCAGGGGCCAGCGCATGATCGCGCCGCTCGCAAGCCAGTACAGGGAGCCGTCGGCCAGCTGCACGCGTCGCGATCCGCCCGGCGCGATCACGCCGCCGCCGGTCTCGACGAAGTCGAATCCCAACGCCATGGCGGCCGACGCGGTCTCGTCGAGCCGCTGGATCCAGCCGTTGCCTTGATTCATCAGCACGTAGAGCGTCGTATCGACCTGGACGAACTCGCGGCTGAAGAAACGCGACTCGGCGATCAGCGCGAGCGAACCGGCGACCGGGTCAAGGCGCCAGATGCCGCGCGGCTCGTCGCCCGACCAGCCGACCAGAATGTCCTTGACCCGCACGTGGATCGCGTCGAAGGGGCCCATCGCGCCCTTGACCAGCGCTGGCGCCCCGCCGGCCAGCGACGCTTTGTAGAGTGCCGAGCCCGGCGCGTCGATCGCCTCGCCAGATTCATCGGTCGTCTTCCAGGTGTCGTCCTCAAGCCACCAGATGGCGTCGGAGGCGATCGTCGCGCCGCGCAAACCAGGCCGCGCCGCGATCAGCTCTGTCAGCTTGCCGTCATCGAGGCGCACGAAGCTGCCGCTGGCCGGCCCCTGCAGCTTTCCGTCAACAACAGTGCCATGCGCGACAGTGCTGTAGAAGGTCGCGCCACTGCGCAGCAACCGCACGCTGATCGGCACGCCAGCGACCGCCACCGGTACGTCGCTTCGCAGCGTCGTGGTCGCGGTCTTTGGGTCGACCCGCAGGAGTTTGCCGTCGTCGGTCGCGACCAGCCAGGTGTCCCCATCGGCAAAGAGATGCTGGCCCCGCTCAAGCCCGGTCGCCAACACCGCCGGCGCGGGTAGCCGCGGACCCGGCCGGCTCCACTGAACCGCCGCAGGCTGGGCGGCCAGATCCACAGTGGCGATCATCGGGGCGCAGATCAGCACCGCGAATGCCCACATCCGCGGCGTCATCGCCGTCCTCGCCGTCCTCGCCGTCACCTGTCCCATCGTCGTCACCATGTTCCTCTTCATCGTCCGACTCCCAGTGGTTGCGGCAGACGCGTCACGTGGTTGCGGCAGACGCGTCACGTGGTTGCGGCAGACGCGTCACGTGGTTGCGGCAGACGCGTCACGCCGCCGCAGGCTACTGCCCCGGCAGGCGCTGACACCGCGCCGGTCACGGCCCCTTTGCGCAGCGAAAGCCAAGCTCTGGGCTGCGAGTCTTCGGCCGGGCGTAGTCGCGGCTGGTCGTCAGGGCGCGATTGGACTTGGAGACGTAGCCGCCACCGCGAATGACCCGATAGACGCCCGTCTCGGGCCCCTTTGGATTGTCCTGGTAGCCAGCCTTGTAGCGCCCGTACCAGTCCCGCACCCATTCGGCGACGTTGCCGCTGAGGTCGTTCACGCCCTCGCTGCTGGCGCCGTCGGCGTGGCTGCCGACGGGCCGCGGCCCCGGTGCGCAGGCGGCCAGACCGTCGTTGAGGTTGGCGTGACCGCAGGTCGGGTTGGTGTCGCCCCAGGGATACAGGACGATGCCCTCCTGGGTACCGCGAGCCGCGCGCTCCCACTGCGCCTCGCTGGGCAGGTCGAGGCCGTGCCAGCGGCAAAATGCGCGTGCTGCGGCCCAGTCGACGCCGCGAATCGGCTCATCAACGGCGACGGCCGCGCCGAAGTGACCACCGGCGAAGTTCACCGGCTGCAATCGGTGCCACGCCATCCAGCCGCCGACCTTCTCAAGGAACTCGACCCACTGCCCAACCGTGACCTCGTCGCGCATGATCGCGAATCCCGGCAGATCGACGTCCTGCTGGGGCGCCTCGTTCTTCCGCTGCGATCCAGTCGTCCCGTAGGGGTGCCCCATCGCGAAGCTCGACGGCGCGATCTGGACCATCGTCGGCGCGGCGAGGGGAGAGGCCGCACGCTTGGATGCGTCGCCGGCAGCGAGCACGACGGCGGGTAGCAGCGCGGTGATGATCACCAACGTAGTGAGGTCGCGCTTCATGGCCGCACCTCCGCGAGTGGCATTGGGTTGTGGTAGAGGAAGTCCCAGATCTCCTCATTGACGTCGCGGTGCCAGACGTGGCCGGTGCCCGCGATGTCGTAGTACATGAGCTGATCTCCGGGCTGCCAACCCGCGGCGACATCGCCCTTCTTCCAGCCGGCCGCCTCCAGGGTCTGGGCCGCGGCGAGACCCTCGCCTGGGTTGACGTTGTCGTCATAGCTGCCGTGGACGATGACAGCTGCGACCTTGCGACCCTGGTACGTGTCGAGGATGTAGCTCTTGAAGTCATTAACTTTGACGAAGCTGGCCTGGGCCCAGAACCCCGCGAAGACATCCGAACCGACCAGGCCAGTGATGATGCTCATGCCGCCGCCGCGGCTGTGACCCGACGCGTAGATGCGGGTGCGATCGATGTTGTAGAGCGTCTCAAGGTGGTGGGCGACGTCGCGGTGGAAATCGACGTCCGGGTTGTCCGTCCAGCCGCCGTCGAAGGCCTGCAGGTAGACGTGCCAACCCATCATCCAGCCGATCCACCCCATGTTGCGGTAGTGCTGCTGGGCGTCGACGACGATGATCCGGTGACGTTCTGCGAGGGTGTTCAGCGCGCTGAAGCCGGTATTGCCCCACATCGAGACGCCGAACCCGCCGAGGTAATAGACCAGGGGCGAGGGCCACGCCGGGTCGTAGCTGTCGGGCACGTACACGAGGTAGTAGCGGCGCACCACCGGATGGTCGGGCTCCTGCTGCCAGTTCGGGTTGCGCGAATAGACGGTGCCGTGGTGCCAGCCATACAGCCCGCCTTTGCCGTTGGAGCCGCGCGCGGCGAGCTCCGCGGGCACGCCGGTGCTTGGTATGCCGCCAAGCTCGCGGTACCGGCACGCGCCCCAAAGCTCAGCCCCCGGGTTGGCCGCGCAGGCAGCGACGCAGTCGGCCTCGTCGCTGCCGAGCGGACAGTCGGACGGCTCGTCACAGACACCGTCGCCGCGCCACTGGCAAGCGCCGTCGTCGAGCGATCCCGCGTCGGAGGTGTCGCCACCGCAACCGCCTGAAAGCAGCAAGCAAGCGAGAATCACGGCGACGGCGGCGCTGGCCGCGGTTCGGTGCCGGAACGGCGGTGGGTACATGGCCGGTCTCCCTTGCGTTGCGATCGTCGCGGACGGTACGACGAGGTGTCAGGCATAGACAATTGTACAATTTCACCGTCTCGATCTGTCTGACAAATGGCCGGATTTGCGACGGCCAGACAGCCGGCACCGGCCATTTCGCCTGTCCGGCCGCCAGGCTCGGCTCGAGCCCGCGGACACTGCCCGCACGCGGCCAAGGACGGCGTGTCCGAGGGGTTTTGCGGCCGTGACTGTCGCAAGTTCTTGTCGTGAGCGTCGCCAACGGTACGCTCAACGCTGACGCCTGCACCATCAGCGGCGCGCACTGGGGGAAGCGATGGAACCGCTCGTTATTTGGCCAGGTTGGCTTGGCGGCATCGGAGTCGGCCTGTTCATGCTCGGGATGATCGTCCTGACGGGCAAGGCGCTCGGCGTGTCATCCGCGTATGGCGACGCCTGCGGTGTCGCGTTCGGCTCGGCGCACTACCGCAGCGGCGAGTTCGGCGCAGGCCACATGTGGCGGCTGATGTTCGCCCTCGGTCTGCCGATCGGCGGCGCCATCGCGGTGTTCACCTCTGGAGCGAGTTGGCACCCCACCACGGACATGGGCACGCTCTACGAGCCGGTCCTGCCGCAGGCGCTGTGGGCCCGCGCGCTGGTGCTGGCGGCCGGCGGCGTTCTCATCGGCTACGGGGCACGCGCAGCCGGAGGCTGCCAGAGCGGCCACGCGATCATGGGCATGAGCCTGCTCAACCCACCCAGCATCGTCTCTGGTGCGTGCTTCTTCGTCGGCGGAATCATCGCCGTGCAGATCCTCTTCCGCGTTATCGCCGCTTGATCAACGCGAAGGCAACCGCTTGGAGGCGCCCATGCGCAACGTGCTTCGATCGCCTGCTCTCTTCCTTGTCTTTGGCGCGCTCTTCGGCTTCCTTCTCAGCCGCGGCGGAGCGACGACATACGACTACTACGCCAGCCTCTTCCTCTTCAGCGATCTACAACTGCTCTGGGTGATCGCGTGCGCGGCGGCGATTGGCGCCCCCGGTATCTGGCTCATTCGTCGGCTGGTGCCGCGGGCGCTGCTGACGGGCGACTCGATCGCGCTCAAGCCCAAGCCGTGGAAGCGTGATCTCGTACCCGGCGCCCTGCTGCTCGGAGTCGGCTGGGGCCTCGCCGGCGCCTGTCCCGGCACCGTCCTGACGATGCTCGGCGAAGGCAAGATGACGGCCCTCTTCACGATCGCTGGCATCC
>CALGHC010000363.1 GCA_937915965.1 uncultured Myxococcales bacterium | reverse complement strand
GGTCGCGCTGCAGCCGTCGCCGTCGACCTTGTTGCCGTCGTCGCATGCCTCGCCGCCGTCCTTGGTGCCGTCGCCGCAGACTCCGGCGGGCGTCTCCACCGTGCAGGTCGCGCTGCAGCCGTCGCCGTCGACCTTGTTGCCGTCGTCGCATGCCTCGCCGTCGTCCTTGGTGCCGTCGCCGCAGACCGCTGCCGTCGCCTTGGTGCAGACCGACGGCGACTTCTCGCAGGTGTAGCCGGTCATCACCGCGCAGGCGTTGGTGCAGCCGTCGTCGTCGACGTTGTTGCCGTCGTCGCACTCCTCGGAGCCATCCTTGACGACGCCATCGCCGCACCACGCCACAGGATCGGTCGATTCATCGCAGTCGTCACTGCAGCCAACTAGCGAGGCCGCGAAGATGCCCGTGTCGAGGATGCCGTCGCCCGCGTCGCAGACGACCACCACCAGCGTGTGCTCGGTCGCTGCGTCGGGCAGCTGCGCGACCGCGTGCAGCCGCGGCGTCGCGCCGTCGTATTGGGTGTCGCTGTCCGTGATGACGCTCGTCCCAGAGAAGAACGGTCCGTTGATCGAAATGGGCGCGCCCTCGGCGTCCAGCGCGATGTTGACGCCGTCGAGGAAGACGCCGACGACGTCGTTGAATCCGGCGCCGACGAACTCTGGGAACTCCTCGGAGCCGACGATATACTCGAAGCGGATGCCCTTCATACCGGTCTTCAGCTTGAACCGAACCGTGAGGCGGCTGGCGTCTAGCACGTCGTGGCCCGGGACGAGTCCCTGGCAGAGCGGGTCGCCTGGGAGGCCGTTGTCGGTCCCCAGACCCTCTTCATCATTGGGAGGCATCGCGTCGGCCGCCTTGCCGGAGGTCAGCAGGACGCCGTCCGCGATGCCCAACGGACCGTCAGTGTAGGTCGCCGCCGCCTCCGCAGCGCCGACGTAGTCGCTGCTGATCAGGTCGAGGCCGCTTGTGCCCACAAATGCCTTTGCGAGGCCGTCGGCGTCGGCGGTCGGCTTGATCTGCAGGGCGTTGGCCGGCAGCGCCGCGACGGTGGCCAGGGCCAACGACAGCGTGCAGGTCGCGAATCTGGTGAGCGCGGGGAGGACGAGGTGTCTGTGGGTCATCATTGGGCCTGTGGCGAGGAGAGGTGGGCGAGGAGACGTGGGCGAGGAGACGTGGGCGAGGAGAGGTCGGCAAGATCGGCCACGCGAGCCTGTGTACGCGCGGAATGTCGCGGAATGTGTCGAGTCGGGTCGGGCGGCAGGAGTCTGGAAGTGCAGGGGTCAAGGAACAGGGTCGGTGGACAGGAACCTGTTTCGCCGTGGTCGCGCCGCCCGGATTGGCCGGGCCCGAACAATCTACTCCCAAACGGCGCGGGTTCAAGATACTGGTGGGTAAGCTGCTGCCAGGGCAGGTGTTTTGACAGTCAGTTCGTATTCTGCCCAGTCGGTTGGCGTCAGCGACGGTCGGCGGGCGGCGACCGCGGGGCCGACGCCAGCGAGTGGCTCGCACCTTGCCAACGTAGCCGGCCACGTGCTCCCAGACGGGGTTGCAGCGGTCAGTCGACAGGCCGGCGCGGCTCGAAGCCTTCTTGGTCGCTCAGTTCTTCTTGCAGACGATGCCGGCGAAGTTGGTCGTCGCGGCGCTCGTCTGCAGCTTGTGCATGTCGTAGTTGCCGGCGTGCTTGTACGCGTTCGTCTGGGCCGAGTCCGAGAAGCGGAATGTGTGGCGGTCGCCGCCTGCCCAGGTGTAGCCGTTCCAGCCGCATCGGTTGTGGTAGACGTAGGATCCTGAGGTGTTGCCGTTGTTGCCGAAGATCGCCGCGCCCTCTGCGGTCGACGCCCAGTGGTAGCCCGCCGGGCAGGTGTAGACCTTGGCCTTGTCCCAGGTCGTCGACTTGCCGACGGCGTACGAGATCGCGGCGTTGTATTCGCTCTTGCGGAAGCCGCTGCACTGGTCCGTGGTCAGCATCCAGTCGAGGTTCGCGCAGCCGCTCGTGTCGAACGACTTGCAATCTCCCGCGCACGTCAGGTTGCCGCCGCTCTTGCCCTGGCTCGCGCAGGTCGCCGCGCCGACGTTGTTGCCGTCGCAGGTCTCGGCGCCGGCG
>CALGHC010000362.1 GCA_937915965.1 uncultured Myxococcales bacterium | reverse complement strand
GCGGCGCGGACGGCGGCGCGAGACGGCACTTGGCGCGCGGCGTGCGCGTCTGGACGAGGGCAGGACTTTGCATCTTGGCGAGCTCCGGTGGATGGGGCGAGGGTCCGTTTGGGGGAAATGGTGCCGGAAGGCGAAAAAGAAGGCGAGGCGCGATTCTACTCGCCGACCTCGACCTCCAGCAGCAGCGCGCTCCACGCGTAGCCGAGACCATTGCCGACCATCAGCAGCTTGTGTTTGCCGGGTTCTTGAGCGTCCAGCCACAGCTGCAGGTTGTAGAAGAAGTCCGCGCCGCCGCCGTGGCCGATGTCTTTGCGGCTTGAGATCACCAGCTCGGGCGGCACCCCGAATGCTGGGGCGAGCATCAGCGTGCGTCGCCGGCCGCGGTTGACCACGACGACGCCGTCGAGGTCGCTGGCGCTGCAGCCCGCGGCCTCGATGGCCTCACCAATCAGGGCCAGCTCCAGCTCCAGGTCCTTGGCCTGAAAGCGATCGGCGACGTCCTCGCGGAAGTCGTACTCGTAGCCGACCGCCTGCGGACAGATGTGGAGCATCGACTGCAAGGTCGGATCGGTCGCGGTGACGTAGGCCAGCGGCCGCAGAAAATGGGCGCCATCGCCGCCCAGGGCCACTGCCGCGGCGCCGTCACCCCACTGCACGCTGCCGGGCTTGGTCGTGCGCATCAGCTCGCTGACGCCACGGCCCAGCTGGGTCGAGGCGACCAACAGGTTGCGCTCACCATTCCAGATCGTCATGGCGAGCCAGAGCGCGTCGGGAATCGCCGCGCAGTGGTTGCCCAGGTCGATGATGTGCCCTGGCTGCAGCCCCACCGCCTCAGCGAGCGCGAAGCCGCCCATGTGCGGCACGTGCAGCGGGATCGAGCTCGCGTAGATCAGCCGCTGAATGGCCTGTGCACCGCCGCTCGCCGCCAGCAGGTCCTCGGTCACCGCGGCGGCGAGCGGCAGCTCACCGGCAAGCCCCGCGTAGCGGCTACCATCGACGCGCTGCACGGTACGAATCGCGCCCATCGCGATGCCCGCGTCGACCGGGAGCCGATGGACCAGGCTGTTGTGATTCTCGGCCATGGCCGCCTCCGTCGTACTGCAATACGAAACCCAAGACAGACGTTGTACCGGGCAGCGTTCGCGGGCGCCACCACCGCATGACGGCAACGTTCGGGGTTGCTAGAGTCACCGCCTTGGGTCGCGCACACTCAGACACGTGACGGCCGCCCACCGATGCGCAGCGGCGCCTCACGAGCCCATCCGCAGGAGCCAGGATGCGTTCTCCAATCCTCTACGGCGTCTCCTACTCGCCCTGGTCACTGCGGGCCCGCTGGGCGCTCGACCACCACCACATCGTCTACGAGACCCGAAACTACACGCCGATCTTTAGCGCGCCGCTGGTCCGCGCCCGCACGGGACGGTGGCGTGGTCGGCTGTCGATGCCCCTGCTACACGCCAGTGACGCTGTCTGCGCCGACTCGTGGGAGATCCTGCTTTGGGCTGAGGCACACGGAGCCGGGCCGAAGCTGCTGCCGGCACCCCAAGCCGAGGCGGTCGCGGCCTGGCACGCGGTGGCCGAGGATATTTGCGCCGCCGGGCGTGCCCTTGCCGCGAAGCGCACGCTCGCGGATCGCGCGGCGCGGGTCGAGGCGCTGCCGCCCTTCGTGCCACGGGCCCTGCGCTCCGCTTCCGCGCCGATCGCGACGCTGGGAGCACACTTCCTCGCGCACAAGTACGGTTTCAGCGTCGACGACACAGATGGCCACCGATCGACGCAGGTTGCCCGCGTCGCCACCATCCGCGCCGCCATCGACAAACACGGCGGTGCAGGCCTGCTGGGCGAACCCTGCTGGGCAGACGTCGCGGTCGCTTTGTCCCTGGAGTTCGTGTCTCCGCACGCCACCCTGGTGCGGCACGGGCCGGCAACTCGGGCGGCGTGGACCACCACCGAGGCGGCCGACCCCGAGGTGCTCGCGTGGCGCGACCGGGTCATCGCGACGAGGCCGCCACGACACCGCGCTAGCGAAGCATGAGAGCGCGAGCGGAGCCGGATCAACGTGCGCGCCCGGCCCCGACAGGACCGAACGCGCACGCTGTCGACGGCGTTGTGGCGATCACACAAAGCTAGGGCGCGGCCACGGTCTGGGCGGAAGCCATCGGCGTGAGGACCTCCGAAGGCTGCGCGCAGCCAATCTCGTCCTCGAAGAGCTCGACCTCGAACGCCCGCTCGATGCGATTGCCGGCCAGGTCGACGACGACGATCCGGACCTTGAGCTGCTCCGCTTCGTAGACGCGGGGCACGTGGACGCTGCCGCGGAAGTGGCCCGTCTCGTTGTCGAGGACCAGGACCACGCGCAGGCCCACGCCAGACGGCAGGAGGGCGTACACCTCGCGCACCGGCTCGAAGGGATCGATGTCGAGCTCGATCTCGCCGCCGTACTCGGCGAAGCGCGGTACGTCGGCGGCGAACTCAGGGGCCGTGCCGTCGATCGTGTACTCGATGGACCGCCAGGTGCGCTTGCCGTCGGCGGCGACGATCTCGACGCGGATGGTCGAGACGCCGTCGGGCACGCCGCGCGGCACCAGGAAGCGCGTCGCCCAGCGCTTGCGGATCGGGTCCCAGCGCATCCGCTGGGTGAGGCCAAAGGGGAACCAGGCGACCACCTTGCGTGACGACTCAGGGGCCTCGACCGTGAGCACGGGGTCGCCGGGAGGGAAGGCGACCTGTGACAGACGAATGCCCTGCATGGTGTCGATCAGCTTCTTGTCGTAGCCCTTGCGGCCGGCGCGGATGGCGGCCTTGACCTCGTCGGTCTTGAGGCCCTCGGGGACGGCGAGGAAGGTAG
>CALGHC010000361.1 GCA_937915965.1 uncultured Myxococcales bacterium | reverse complement strand
GAGATCACCGACGAGGTCCTGTCCGAGGAGAAGCGCGAGCGCGCCCGGGACGGCGTCCGCCCGGTCTTCGACTACGACGTTCTCGTCGCTCGCAACGTCCAGGCGCGCATCGCTGCAGCAGCGCGCGAGGTCATCGCGGCCAACGGTGGCGACGCGATCCTGCGCGGGCTGTTCACTCAGGTGGGCAGCAGCGCGGGCCAACGAGGCGCTGCGGGTGGCTCGGGCAGCCACCTCTGCTCGGTGCAGGTCTTCATGGTGCCGGTCAACGAGCGACCGGTCACCGCCGGCGGGTTCATGCGGCAGTGGCGCGAACGGGTGGGCAGCGTGCCCGGACTCGAGAGCCTCACCTTCCGATTTAGCATCGGTCCCTCGGGAGGCGAACCGATCGATGTCGAGCTCAGCCACACGGACATGGGCGTGCTGGAGAAGGCAGCCGCGGAGCTGGCTGGGCGACTGACCGGCTACAAGGGAGTCAAAGACATCGACGACGGATTCGCCCGCGGCAAGCCGCAGTTCGACCTCGAGCTCGGTCCTGCGGCCGACAGCCTCGGTCTCACCTCCGTCGACGTGGGTCGGCAGGTGCGCAGCGCGTTTTTCGGCACCGAGGCCCTGCGCCAGCAGCGCGGGCGTTCCGAGCTGCGGGTGATGGTCCGCCTCCCCGAGTCCGAGCGGCAAAGCGAACACGACATCGACAACCTGGTGCTTCACACCCAAGCAGGCGGCGAGATCGCCCTTCACGAGGCCGTGCGCATTCGCCGGGGCCGCTCGTACACCGAAATTCGCCGGACCGACGGAAGACGCGTCGTCGACGTGACGGCGGACATCGAGGAGGGGGTCACCACCGCGGGCAAGGTCCTGGCAGGCTTGCAGAAGGACGCCCTGCCCGAGCTCGCCGCCGCATGGCCCGGGCTGCGCTGGTCCCTGGAGGGCGAGCGTCGCGAGCAGCGCGAGTCGATGGCGGCGCTCGGCGAAGGCTACATGCTCGCGCTCCTGCTGATCTTCGCGCTGCTCGCCGTGCCCTTTCGCAGCTACGTGCAGCCGCTCATCGTGATGACCGCCATCCCGTTCGGCATCGTTGGCGCCGTCGGCGGCCACATCCTCATGGGCTACGATCTCTCTGTCATCAGCATGATGGGCATCGTCGCCCTCAGCGGCGTCGTCGTGAACGACTCGCTGGTGCTGGTCGACGCGGCCAACCGGCAGCGCAAGCTGGGCGACTCGCACTTCGACGCGATCGCCGCGGCGGGCGCGCGCCGCTTCCGGCCGATCATGCTGACCTCGCTGACGACCTACTTCGGCCTCGCACCGATGATCTTCGAGCAGTCGGTGCAAGCGCGCTTCCTCGTGCCCATGGCCATCAGCCTGGGCTACGGTATCCTCTTCACGACGGTGATCGTGCTCGCCCTGGTGCCAGCGCTCTACATGATCGTCGAGGACCTGCGCGCGCTGTACACGCCGACGGGAGCGGCAGCGGCGGCGACGGGGACGCACGAAGGGGACGACGCTCCCGACCTGGAGTTGCCAGGCACGATGTAGCCAAGCGCCATGTGAAACCTCTGTGAATCGAGCGTGAATGACGGATCAACAGTTGGATATCCAAGAAGGTTCTCAAGAGCGCCGTCCGGCGATTTCACTTGTGCGCGCCCTGGGAGTTACCTAGACTGGCGGTGGATAGAGACGAAGACCGCCGGCGAAGGCAGCTCCCCACGGCGCGACGACGTGACCACTTGAGCCAGCAAGCGAGGTACCCGATGAACAAGACGACCCTGATTACGACGCTCGCCGCGGCGCTCGCCGTGCCTGCGCTCCTCCTGGCCGGCTGCGGCACGGAAGGCGCGTGCGAGCGAAGCCACGGCATCGTCGTCTGCGGCGACTTTGGCGAGCCCACATTCGCCACCCGACTCGGAGTCGGCGCCGATCAGATCAGCTGGCCACCCGTCGCGATCCAGCCCGACGGCATCGTACTTAGCCGCGGAGACCAGCTCATCCGACTCGACGCAAACGGCCAGGTCACGGTGGTCGACCAAGCGAATGGCCAGCTCGATGTGCCCTCCGGCACCGCCTCGGGCGCCCTGTACGTCTCCGCGGGCAGCGGCACCGGCGCGAGCCTGCGGGCCCTGCAACGCGACGGCAACACAAGTGAGCTGCTGTGGACGAGCAACCTGTCGGGTCAGCCGGCGGGGACGCCGCCGACCATGGGCGACAAGGATCTCTACGTCGCCACAGTCGCCGGCAACGGCGGCTGGTCGCTGGGGACCCCGAGCCTGCATCAGGTTGATCGGGGCAGCGGCAAGGTCATGCGAACCATCGAGGGCGCTTCGCCCGCGGCGGTCATGCCCGACGGTTCGATCCGCTACCTGCGCGACGCCAGCGGTGGCGGCGAGGACGTGACCTATGGCGAGCTGGTCGCCGAGGCCGCAGACGGAACGGTCCTGTGGTCGTGGGCATATGGCGCTGGAATCGTCGACTACGCCCCTGGCGTCGGCAACGAGACCTACGTGGTGACCGCCGATCAGAAGCTCGTGCAGGTCAGCGATGGCGGCGTCACGGCGTGGGACTTCACGCCCCCGTGCACGGACTGCAACGTCGCCGCTGCGCCGACGGTCACCGAAGACGTCGTCTACTTCCCCGTCTGGGAGGACGCCCCCGAGTACGCGGTCGATCCGCTCTACGCAGTGGGCCACGACGGCGACGTTCGCTGGGTCTACGACGGCTTCACCACGAAGACGTCGCGCTTCTCGGGAGACCCCGTGCTCGGCACATTTACGGGTTCGCAGATCTACGTCGAGAGCGTCCAGCACCACCCGTCCGGCCGACCCGTTGTCGCACAGGATGGTACCCTCTTCGTCGCCACGGATGGCGCGGTGGTTGCCCTCGATTCGGCAGGAGTCGAGACAGGGCGGGCCGTCTGGGACGAGGGCGCCGGCGAAGTCACCGCCCACTCGACCGGCCCCTTCTCGGGCTCGGGCAGCTGGCTCAACCCGGGTGTGACGCCGTCGCCGGTGCTCGCCCCCAACGGCACGCTCTACACCTGGGACGGCGACGCAGTTCGCGCTTTCAAGACCGGTCGCGCGGCGTCGACGACCGCGTGGATCGCCCCGTTTGGTGGCCCCGGCAACGACGGCCGCGTTGGCAGCAACTAGCCTTCGGTTCGAACCGCGCACGCGGCCGCGGTGCCCCGAGGGTGCCGCGGCCGCGGTCGTTTTGACGGCTCCGCTGAGGCTCCTGAGGGGCGATGCCAAGGTCGCGGGTCAAATGGGGGGCGCGGTCCGTGAGCCGTGGACAGGGCGACCCCAGGTCGTGTACCCCCGCAGGTAGCGCGATCACCCCAAGTCTCGGGCTGGTCGGCGGCGGAGGTCAGGACATGAAGCGGCTGCTTTGGCTCGATCTGGAGATGACTGGCCTGGAACCCGAGAGCGACCGGATCATCGAGGTCGGGGCGATCGTAACGGACTTCGACTTTGCGGCGGTCGCTGAGTACCAGGCCGTCGTCTTTCAACCGGCAGACTTCGTCGCTGGCATGGACGAGTGGAATCAGCGCACCCACGGGGCGAGCGGACTGATCGCACGCATCCCCGGCGGCAAGCCCCAGGACCAGGTAGAAGCCGAGCTTGTCGAGCTGATCGACAGCCACTTCGCCGCAGACGAGCGGGTGCTGCTCGCCGGAAACTCGATCGCTCAGGACCG
>CALGHC010000360.1 GCA_937915965.1 uncultured Myxococcales bacterium | reverse complement strand
CGGGCGCAGACACGGGCGCAGACACGGGCGCAGACACGGGCGCAGACACGGGCGCAGACACGGGCGCCGACAGCGACACCGTCGTCGGCCCGGTCTGCCCGGCGGATTGTCCCAATGGGCCTCAGTGCGCGGCGGTCGCCAAACAGGAGACCTGCAACGGCGCCGACGACGACTGTGACGGCGGCACCGACGAGGGCACCTGCCTCGACACCAACCCCTGCACCCAGGACCAATGCCTCGGCGTCGGCGGCTGCGCATTCGATCCGCTCGCCGACGGCACGCCGTGTGGCCCCGGCTTCACCTGCCAGACCGCGCTGTGCAAGCCGATCGGCGGCGGAGGCTGCGGCGACGGCACCTTCGACCCGGCGACAGAGGAGTGCGACGACGGCAACAACGCCAACGACGACGGCTGCGACGCCTTGTGCAAGAAAGAGGGGCCGATCGGCGTCGTCGCGCTCACGTCGGGCGCCCTGGTGATCTCCGAGTTCATGGCCAACCCGCATGAGGTCACCGACAGCAATGGCGAGTGGTTCGAGGTCCACAACCCGACCAACAACACCGTCCATCTGGGCGGCCTGGTGATCTCCGACGCTGCCAAGTCACACGCGGTCGTCGGCGGCGAACAGCTGGTCGTACAACCCGGAGCCACCTTTGTGTTCGCCAACAAGGGCGACCTCGGCGTCAACGGCGGGGTCAACGCCGGCTACGTCTTCACCGCGGTGACCTTGAACAACACCACCGACACGATCCGGCTCGAGGTCGGCGGCGTACTGATCGACGAGGTGGTCTATGGCGAGGCCGCGGCAGGCTGGGCGAAGGTCGGCGACGGCATCGCCTGGCAACTCTCAGGGGCGCACCTCAACGCGACCAGCAACGATGTCGCCGCCAACTGGTGTTTCGCCAAGACCAGCTACGGCCTGGGCGACCTCGGCACCCCCGGCATCGCCAACTTCGTCTGCCAGTGAGCGGCCGCTTCGCCGGCCCGTGACTGACCGCAGGGGCCACGTTCACCACTCCCAATAACCGTCCTCAAGGGATTCCTCGCGCTCGGGCAAGCCGTAGGTGAGCCGCGGCGCGTTGCGGCGCAGCACCTCGTAGCTGACCCGGTTGGCGTATTTGCAGATCTGATGCATCGACGAGTAGGTGAGGAACGAGGCGCTGTGCTTGGGCGACGTCGGCGAGACCTTGCGGTGGTGGGCGTTTGCCGCCAGATCGTGCAGCAACGCGGCGAGGGCGGCGTCGCCGGCGCCGTTGGTGTTGCGCACGACGGCGGTGCCGCCGTGATAGGGGTTGATGTGCGAGAAGACCTGTAGCGGCGAGTCGCAGTCGACCCGGCGCATCGCGCGGCTGTACTCGAAGCGGTTGTACTCGGCGATCGACTTCGAATGAATCGCATCGCCCGTCTCGCGCGCCTGTGCCGCGTCGACGTGACCGCACAGGTACAGGCCGTGGCGATCGCGGGTCAGCAAGACGAGATCGGCGAGCGCAAGCGCGGCGCGCCCGGCGATCAGCGGGTCGGTCTCGCCCGTGAGCGCGGCAAACTCGTCGAGATTGCCGGCGACGATGGTGACGCTGTCGCGGATCAGGTCGGCGAGGAAGTCGCGGTTGTCGCGCACGAGCCAGGCGGTGCCCAGGGATAGCACCACCGGCACGCCGGCTGTGCGGGCCACCTCGATAGCACGCAGCGTTGTCGTGTAGATCGGCGCGGACGGGTCCCGCAGGAGGTAGGCCGTCAGCACCAGCGCAGCGGCGCCGCCGATCAGGTCGCCTGGCAGGGAGGCGACCGGCACGTCGTCCATCACGCCGCGGCTGATGGCGAAGGTGCGCTCGCCGTCAGAGGTCACGAAACAGATCGCCCGCCCCATGGGGCCGTCGACCGAATGGAGGTGGTCAAGGTTCACCCGGCTCGACGTGTTGCGCACGTAGTGGAAGGCGTAGTCGCCGATGGTGATGTGGCGGGTGATGGCGCCCAGCAGCACCGCGCGCTCGTCGGCGAGGACAGCGTAGTTGTGCAGGGTGTTGCCCACCGATCCGCCAGCGTACTCCCCGACGATCCGGTCCGCGGCCTTCAGCGCGTCATAGGTGGCGTCGATGACCGCGTCGTCGAGGACGATCGACTGACCTTTGCCGACGCCGAGACGATCGAGAAAGTCGTCGTCGACGTGGGCCTCGATGTCGACGAGCACCTGATCGATGCCGGCGAGGTAGACATCGGTGTCGCTCGAGCCCTCGACAAAGGAGTGGTGGGATCGCTCGGCGACGGGAAAGTAGTGTTTGGTCTTTCGTTTGCCAGGAAAGCGCATGTGCAGCCCTGTGCGGGTCGGCCCGCGTGGTGGCGGAGGTTGGCGTCAGCGTCAGACCGCGACATACCGCGACATACCGCGCCGCGCCAGACGCGTCGCCGGCGCATGTGGCATTGCCGATCGCTGCTGACGCTGCTAGACCGTGCAAGACATGGGGAAACGCCGCGGCCCGAGCAAGCATCGCCGGTGCCAGCAAGGGAGGCCGAGATGCGCAACGCGACCACCAACCGCATGGCCCAACGGCGGATGCTGGCTTTGTCGCTGGCGCTGCTAACCAGCTCCTTCGTGATCTCGACGGCCTACGCCGAGGGCGACCCCTCAGGAATGGAAGAGGTCACGCTCAAGCCGGCCCATGACACCTGGGCGACCCACGACGACAAGACCGTGCACGGCACGGAGCCGATCCTCAAGGTCGGCACGGTGCCGCAGGACTGCAACCCGGACGACGCCAAGAACTACTGCACGTTGAAGAAGCCAGCGCTGGTCTGTTGCCCGGCGAAGGGCGACGAGAAGGCGTTCTGCGCGGAGAAGGACACCTGCGACACGGCGGTGCCTGAGTGGACCGCCTTCCGCAAGTTCCGCACGTACATTCGTTTCAACCTCAACGGCGTACCCAAGGGCGCGGTCGTCAAAGCCGAGCTGCGCATGCGGGTGGGGGACGTCACCGAGAAGCAGGGCGGACCCGCCAAGGTCGCGGTGACGCGCTTGAAGAAGATCGGTGTGCCCAACACGCTGTGTCAGTGGGCCGAGACCGAACTGAACGACACCAACGGTACGACGTGGAACTCGCTGCCGCAGAACATCTTCAACACATCTGGCCAGGTGTGGATCTACGACGTCACCAAGGCGGTGGCGGACTGGCTCACTGGCAACGTCGACAAGCCCGACGGAACGATCGACGAGAACTGCGGCTTCCATCTCTACGATCCGGACTTCGGCAAAAAGGACGCGGTCATCGAACGGTGGGTCGCGTTCTCGTCCAAGGAAGGCACGCACGCGCCCGAGCTGGTGATCACCATCGCCAAGGACCAGGACAAGGACGGCGCGACCGCCGATGTCGACTGCGACGACAACAACGACGCCATCCATCCGGGCGCGATCGAGACCTGCGACGGCATCGACAACGACTGCAGCGGCGCCACCGACGACGAGGTCTGCGACGGCGTCGACAACGACTGCGATGGGGACGTCGACGAGACCAGCGACGGCGGCGTCGCGCCCTGCTCGGACGGATACGTTTGCGCGAACCATATCTGCGTCAAGAGCTGCAAGAACGAGTGCGCGGGGCCCTACGACAAGAAGTGCGAGTGGGACGAGGTCGAGAAGCGCTGGGTCATCTACGGCTGCGGGCTCGCCGACAGCGACCCCTGCTTCGACTGGTTCGCCGCGACCAACTGCAACCCGGGCCAGTTCTGCCAATACGGTTCGTGCTCATCGAATTGCATCGACCTGTGCGACTCGGCGGGCGCCAAGCAGTGCGACAAGGACTCACTGGGCCGCTGGCACGTCAGCGAGTGCGGCGACTGGGACAGCGACTCGTGCTTGGAGCTCAAGGCCATCGAGGACTGCAAAATCGCGGCGACCTGCAGCGACGCCGCTTGCAACGAGGACGGCTGCGTCGACACCTGCGCGGACGTCGGCGCGATGATGTGCCTCGCCGGGGGCGGGGCGGCGGGGGCTGATCAGGCCAAGGTGTGCAAGGACTCCAACGACGACGGCTGCCTCGACGAGGTGGCGGTGAACGACTGTGCGACGGGCTGCAAGGAGCCCACCGGCTGCGTACTGCCCGGCAGCGACCCGCCCGGCGAGGATGCGGGCAGCAGCGACATTGGCGAGGACGCCGCGGGCGACGGCGGCGGCGACGACGTTGGCGACGAACCGGACGCAACCGAGGACAGCGGTTCTGACGCGGTCAACGCGAACGACGCGGGCGACGGCAGCGGCGAGGACGACGGCGCGGCGGCAGACGGCGGCGACGAGGACGACGTCGCAGCGATCGACACGGCCGTGGTCGACTCGTCGACGGCCGAGACCGGCGGCGCCGACGGGGGGTCATGCGGTGCGTGCCCGCCGGGGACCATCTGCGAGGGCACCACGTGCGTCGCTACCGCGACGCCGAAGAAGGCCGAGGACGACGGCTGCAGCGCTTCACCGGCTGGCCACGGTGCGCCGGTCGCGTGGTTGCTGATCGTCGCCGCGATGGCGATGCTGTGGGCGCGGCGACGGCGCCGAACGGTGTCCGGCGGCTGAGGCGAGATCCTGGGGCCGAGGCGAGCGCGCTGCGGCCTGGCAGACCGCAGGCGAGCCACGGGCGAACCGCGGGCAGACCCCGGGAAGACCACGCGAAAGCCCCGGGCAGACCCCGGGCAGACCCCGGGCAGACCCCGGGCAGACCCCGGGCAAGCCCCGGGAAATTCGCTGGCAACCCACGGGCGACCCACGGGCAACCCGCGGGCAACCCGCGGATGACGCGAACAAGGCGCTCTTCACGGGCGCAAGGGACGTAGATCTGATGGTGACGTCGACCGCAACAGCAGGGCAGCGGAGATGCGTGGTCTACTACCACCGCTCCTGCCCCGACGGCGCGACGGCTGCCTGGATCGCGCGCGAGGCCCTGCACACTGCCGGCGCCGCCGTCCAGCTGATCCCGATGATGCCGGACGCGCTGTGCAAGACCGCGAAAGCGCGCGGCGCCGAGGTCTTCCTGATCGATGTGTGCGTGCCGGGTCCGCAGCTCGACCTGCTCGCGAGCCTGGCAAGCCAGGTGATCGTGCTCGACCACCACCTCACCTCCAAGCCCTACGCCGAAGGACGTCCCTGGGTTCATATCGATACGACTCGCAGCGGCGCGATGCTCGCCTGGCGGCACTTCCACGGCGACGCCGAGCCACCGACAATCGTCCGCTACGTCGAAGACATGGACCTGTGGCGCAACGCCCTGCCCCAGAGCCGAGACCTGCAGATGTTGCTGCGCCGCTGCATCCGTCCTGATCAGATCGCGACGCTGGCCGGAGAGATGGATTGTGATCTCGCGGCCGTCGTCGCGCGGGGCGAGGCGAGGCGCGAGCAGCACGACGCCCGCGTCGACGCCTACCTCCCCAAAGCAGCACCCGCCTGGCTGGGCGAGACCCAGGTGACCGCGGTTCGTCTCGATCCCGCCGACGGCGACCTGGGCAGCGACGTCGCCAATGCGGTGGCCACGGCGCACTCCGGCATCGCGGTCGCGTGGCGCCTGGAGCGAAAGCTGTACCGCTACAGCGTGCGCTCGATGCAAGCCGACGGCCCCGAGGTTGCCAGCCTGGCCCAGCGGTACGGCGGTGGGGGCCACGCCCACGCGGCTGGCTTTACTTCTGGACGACAGGTGCTCGCCAGCGAGCGGCCCTGACGGCGACCCACATCATGGCGACCCCGCCGCGGCGGCGGTGGAGGCGTCTTGGCAGACGGCAGCCCAGATTCGAGACCGGTCGATCCTCGCCGTCGTCGCTGGCGGCGCGCGCTGCTGGTGTCCGTCGCCGGACTCGGCCTGATCCTCGCGGTGCTGACCGCCTTGCTGGTCAACAACCTCGACGCGCCATTCGTGCGGGAGCGCGTTGCCGGGGTGGCGCGGGCTCAGACCGGCCTGGTCGTGGACTACCGGGCGTTGCGGGTCTCGCCGGGCTCCGGGCTGGTGCTCGAGGGGCTGTCGATCGCCAGCCCGCCGCCACACGACCAGCTCGCGGCACAGCTGCTGCGCGTCGACCGCGTCGAGGTCGACTGGTCACTGGGCACCTTGATCAGTGGCGACCTGGTCTTGAACCGTCTGGCGATCCACGGCGTCACAGCGACCGTCGTCGTCGACGACGTCCGCGGCACCTCCCTTGACGTGCCGCTCGCGCACCTCGCAAGGGACGACGCGCCAACGCCCGCAGTGCCGCTCTCGCAACAGCTCGCGGCCTTGGCGTCGGAACGAGCGGTTGGCGTGACGTCGCTGGTGGTCTCGTCGGTATCGGTGGCGGTGATCCGCGCCCACGATGGGGCGATCACCGGTCGCGTGGCCCTCGACGGCCTGGGCCTCAGCGGCAGCCTGTCGACCGGGCCCGATGGACCGCGGGCCGCGCTGGCGGTCGGGAGCAGCGACGCCCCTCTGCAGCCCACCGGTACACTTGAGCGGGCCGGCAAAACAAGCGGGGCGCTCACCGTCGCGCTGATCGCCGGCCTGACCATCGACGGACCGACCCGCCTGCGCGGCCACGTGTCTGTGCGGCCATCGGCGACGGGGTTGGCGGCGGGCACGGCG
>CALGHC010000359.1 GCA_937915965.1 uncultured Myxococcales bacterium | reverse complement strand
TTGAGGTGCAGGTCGAGCGGCTCGCATACTGGACCTCGGTCGGCGCCAAGCCCACCGACACGGTCGCCTCGCTGATCCGCCGCTACAATCGCACCGCCGCCGCGTCCTGATTGGACCGGGGGCGGGCGCGCGCTGACGGCCGATCGCAGCGATCGGCACGATAGACGGGGCCATGGCTGAGTTGCTGCACTATCTCGCTTGCGTGCTTGTCGACTATCCCGATGCGGTTCGCGTCGAGGAAGAGACCGAGGACGACACGGTCATCCTGCGCCTCTCGGTACGTCGCGAGGACATCGGCAAGGTGATCGGCAAACAAGGCCGTACCGCCCGCGCGATCCGCAACCTTCTCCACGCGGCCGCCGCGCGCTACGACCAACGCGTCCAGCTCCATTTCGTCGATGCGTGATCGCTCGGGCCCGCCCGTGACGCTGCCTCGCCGTCCCGCCGCTACCGTCGTTCTGCGCCGTCTGGCCACCTCGCCAACCATCACCCGGGTGCTGGCCTTTGCTTGGCTTGGCGCCTTGTTCATCGGTTCACAGATCCCTCAGCAGCGCGCTCCCCTGGTCACCACCGACGGCTTCGCTCGCGGCGATCTGCAGGCGCTCGCGGTGGTCGGCCTCGACCATCTTGGCGACTCGGGCCTTGTCTGGGTCCTCGCCGCGCTGACCGTCGTCGCTGTCCTCGCCCGTCTGCTCTTTGCCCCGCCGCTCGCGGGCTGGTCGTGGCCTGCCGCGACCGGATCGCCGGTCCTGCCGACCTCCGTCGACGCGGTCGACGCGCGCGTGCGAGGCCATCTGGCGACCCTGCCGTTGGCCGCGCGGCTGGGGTTGCAACTGCGTCGGGAACAGCTCGGCGCGACGATCTACCTCACCGCCGGCCGCGCGCGCGCTGGTCGCGTCTTGCTCGCGGTCGCCGCGGTCTTGATGGCGGCAACGATCGGCCTGCTCGCCCGGGCCGATCCGCCGCTTCGCGTCGACGTCCCGATCCGCGATGGCGAAGGCCGCTGGCGATTGCAGGCCTGGCAGGTCGAGGCTGGCCGATTGGTCCCCCTCGCCCAGGACTGGTCCGGGAGCTGCGCGCTCGGCCCGACCGGCCTGGCGTGCTCACTAGAGCTCGATGACGGGCCAGTGCGCCTGCATCTCGCACCCGGTCAAGCGGTCGCCCTCGGCAGTCGAGGCGTCGTGTGGCAGGCGACCGCGACCGATCCTGCGGCTGATTCGTGGGTGCTGCGTTGGCGCGACCCCGACGGCGCCGCCTGGCAGACCGCGATCGCTGCCGATCATGCGGCCGATATTCGCTCGAGCGGCCAGCGTCTGCTTGCTGTTGCCAGCGGCGGCGGCCCTCTGATCGTCGCCAGCAATGGCGGCGACAGCCCGGCCGTACACCTGCTCGCCCTCCCGCGGCTCGCGGCCGACGGCGTGGCCGATGCCGCCGTCACCGCCGCCGGCCAGGCACGGCTGCTCATCACGACGCGCCTGCCGATGGGCTTGCCGCTCGCCGCAGCGCTGTGCTTTGTGCTCGGTGTGTTGTTGACATGGGTCGTACCCGCCGTGCGGCTGCAGGTCGAACCGCTTGGCGACGGCCTGCTCGTCGCCCTGGTGCACGCCAACCGCAGCTCGTGGCCCGAGGCGCTGGCTGGATCCATGGCCGCGGTCTCGCCCTCACCTGCCGCCGCCGCCTCTCCGCCGCCCGCCGATCCCGCGGAGGCCATTTGATGGCTCTCAGCATCACATTCGCTGCAGTCGCGCTCGTCGCCCATCTGGTCGCTGTCGCCGCCGCTCGCCGGGCGACCAGCGCGTTGGCCGTGGCCGCTGCCGCTGCGGCGCTGGTTCCGTGGCTGCCAGTGACAGGCGCCGCGGTCCTCTCACTCGCGGTCGGGGCCGGACTCTCGCTCGCGGCGCTGTTGTCGGGCTCGGCGACCATCGCGTCCCTGCGGACGCTTCACGCCCTCGCCGCCTTGGCGACCCTGCCGGCGCTCTTCGTCTGGCCGACCCTCCCGGCTGCCAGCTTCGATCTGATCGCGTCCTCTGCCTTGGCGCTGGTCTGCGCCGTCGCTGTCATCGCTGCCTCGGCTCGCTGGCTCGTGCTGGAGGCAGACCGCGGCGCGCGCCTGCTGGCTGGCACCCTGATCGCGTGGTTGCCTCTGTCTGCGGCGGGATCCGGGCCCTTCACCCTCATCCAAGGTGTCGCTGAGGTAGCCGACGCCGACCAGTTCGCGACCTGGACCGACGTCCGCCACCTCACCGTCGCGCCGGGCGCCTCAGGCGAGTTCGCGGTGCTCCTGTGGTGGGCGTTGCCTGTACTGATCGTGATCGTGTTCCTGGTCGCGGCGCTTCTTCGCCGCCGCCTTGGCTCGCTCGTATTTGCCTTGTGTTCGATCAGCGCGTTCGCCGTCGCCGTCTCGCTCTTCTGGCCGGCGGCCGCCCAGCTGCTTGATTCGGCTCGCGGCGGCGGCGGTCTCGCCTCGGTAGCGGTCGCGGGCTCCGCCTTGCCGCAGCTCCTGCGGCAGAGCGCCGGCATCGCGCTCGATCCGACGGTGATTCTGGTCGCGTTGCTGCGAATCGCGACCCTTGCTGCTCTGCTCTGGGCGCGTGGCACCGCGCCCGTACGCTCCCGCCTGGCCGCGCCGGCGGGGCTGGCTTTGCAGGCCGCTGCCGCGCTCGCAGGTGGTGGTCTCGTCGTGCTGTGGAGCGCGACAGCGACCGGCTGGCATGCCTCGCTGTGGCTCGTCGATCCCGCCCTGTGGACGACGCTCGCCGTGCTTCTCGCCGTCGCGATCGCCCTCAGCGCGCGGGCACGTGGCGACGCGCGCCTCGCCGATGTCGCTCAGGCGGCGTCTCTCGCCGCGGCCTTGCTGCTCATCGAGGGCGCGACACTCGGCTGGCGGGTCGCGGGTACGCTGTTGCCCGTGTGAACAGTGCTCGGCGCCTCTGGCGGGTCCGCGTCGTCCAAATCAGCAAGCACACATGGGCGCGCGTCCGCGAGGCAGATCGCCGCGACAACCCGGGCCCCGGCTGATCGCAGCGCGTCGGTCGCGGCGATCAGCGTCTCTCCGGTGGTCACCACGTCGTCGATAAGCACGACTGCCAGGCCGTCGTCGTCTGCCCGTACCGCAAACTGTGGAGCTTCGACGCGACCCCGGGCGCGCGGCGCCGCCGCGTCAGTGCGTCGGAGAACGCGTCGCAGGCGCCAAGGGGCGCGTCGCGCCCCTGGCGTCGTCGATCGCCGGCTCATGAGGTCTCCCGCCAGCAGATCCGGCAGGTGGAAGCCGCGCTCAATCAAGCGCGAGCGCACCGGCGGGATCGCGACGAACGTCAGCGGCCCCGACGGCAGGTCAGCCAGCGATGCGGCGAGGTCGTCGACGAGGCTGTCGACCCGCGGCGGCGCACCGTCGAATTTCACGGCTCGGATCGCCGCGATCACTGGGCCACCGTAGGCGAACGCCGCCCACACCGGGATGACACCGCCGTCGCTGTGAAGTGGCCACCAACGCGCCGCAATCTGCACGGCTGCGCCGCAGCCCTCGCACCACGCTCCGCTGTCTCCCACATTGAGCCGCCGATCGCATGACAGACAATGACTGGGAAAGATCCCCCCCGGCCCGAACCAACGCGCAGTGACCATGATCCCCCCTCCGACGACGATACGCGCCGCCGTCAAGGCAGTGATCGTTGAAACTGGCGGGAGCGAGACGCAGCGGCTTGGCGGGGCAACGGCGCGGCGGGGCTCTTAGACCCCGGTCTGCTACGGGTACTCGTCTTGCGACGTGAGCGTGAGGTACTCCGGACCGGCGTCGGTGATGGCGATCGCGAGCTCGTAATGGGCGGACGCCTTGCGGTCGCGCGTGATGACCGTCCAGCCGTCGCTGAGAGTCATCACGTCGTCACCGCCGAGGTTCACCATCGGCTCAAGGGCCAGACACCAGCCGCTCTGAATGCGCGGGCCGGTGCCAGCGCGACCGTAGTTGGGGACCTGCGGGTCTTCGTGAAGCTGCCGACCGACCCCGTGGCCACAGTACTCGCGCACGATGCCGTAGCCGCGTTCGTTGATCACGGCCTCGATCGCCGCGCCGATGTCGCCCACCCGGTTGCCGGGCCGGGCGGCGCCGATACCCGCGAACAGACTGGCGCGCGTCGTCTCGATGAGTTGGCTGAGTTCTGCCGCGATGCTGCCGACGCCAACCGTGATCGCCGAGTCGCCCACCCAGCCGTCCAGGGTCGCGCCGCAGTCGATAGACAGAATATCGCCCTCTTGCAGCTTGCGGTCGCTCGGGATGCCGTGGACGACCTGTTCGTTGACGCTCAGGCACAGCGCTGCGGGGAAGCCGTGGTAGCCCTTGAAGGTGGGCTTGGCGCCGCGGGACCGAATGAGCTTCTCTGCCTCGCGGTCGAGCGCCTTCAGCGTGACGCCAGGTTCGATCATGCCGCGCAGCATGCGCAACGTGTCGCCGACGACCGCGCCCGCCTTGCGCATTCGCCCGATTTGGATAGTGGACTTCCTCGTGATCACTTCGTTTCCTTGTCTCGCGGCCGGAGCCCGCCGCGGTCGCCTGGTGTCCTGGCGTTGGCCTCAAGCGGGACGCTACCCGAGGCGTGGTGCCGGCTACAAGCATCGCCGACGTACCGTCACGGCACTGCCCGCGATTCTCGCCGTTCCGATCGCGATATGGCCGCAGGAATCGGCTGCCCGGCTGCCCGGCTGACCAGGGCCAACGCGGTGGCCGGCAGCGAGCCTCCGTCGATCGCGAAACGAACATGTACTCCTGCAATAGCAGCTTCGTATGGTGCAAACCGCTGCGACTCTCGCACCCTGGCCGTTTGACGCGCGCTCAGCGCCTCCGTACGATCGCCGGCTTGTCCGCTCGCGCGGCTGACCGACCGCAGGTCAGTCGACGTCCTGAGCGCCCCGAGGAGCTCCACCGCGTTGACTGCCTCATCCCCGCTCGACGCCACCCTCGTCGCCGATACCGAAGCTCTGCTGCGCCGCGCCCACGACGCCGCGGCCCGCATAGGCCCGGCACCAACCGCCGCGAAGGACCACTTCCTCGCCTGTGTCGCCGAGCGCCTTGATGGCGGCCGTGCTGCGATCATTGCGGCAAATCAGCGCGATCTCGAAGCCGCCCAGGCTGCTGGCAAGAACGCCGCGTTCATCGATCGACTCCGCCTCGACGATCGCGGCATCGACGCGCTGCGCGCCTCGATCGCCGAGATCGCCGCGCTGCCCGATCCGGTTGGCGTCATCACCTCCGGCGGACGGCGACCCAATGGGCTGCAGGTCCGCCGCGTGCGCATCCCGCTGGGCGTGATCGGTGTCATCTACGAGTCGCGTCCCAACGTCACCGTTGACGCGGCCGCCCTGTGCATCAAGGCAGGCAACGCCGTCGTCCTGCGCGGTGGCAGCGACGCCCGCCACAGCAACGCGTGCCTTCTAGAGATGTTGCGTTGCGCCCTGACGGACGCCGATCTGCCCGCCGACGCTGCCCAGGCGCCGCCGACGATCGCGCATGCCGGGATCCGCGCCTTGGTGTCGGTGGCCGGCGGCCTCGACCTGGTCATCCCACGCGGCGGCACGGCGCTGATCGACTCGGTCAACGAGCACGCCCGTGTCCCCGTGATCCAGCACTACAAGGGTGTGTGCCACCTCTACGTCGACGGTGCCGCCGACCTCGACGAGGCGGTCTCGGTGGTCGTCAACGCCAAGGCCCAGTGACCTGGCGTCTGCAACGCGTTGGAGGCGGTTCTCGTCGATACGGCCATCGCCGACCGCGCCGTGGCGCGGCTGGCATCGGCTCTCGCCGACGCCCACGTAGAGCTCCGAGCCTGTGGCCGCAGTCGCGCCTTGGTGCCGGGCCTGGTCGCGGCCACCGCTGCTGACTACGGTCACGAGTACCTCGATTTGATCGCCCTGCTCGTTGTTGTCGACGGGGTGGCTGGTGCGATCGACCACATCCGCCGCTTCGGCAGCGGGCACACCGAGGGCATACTGACCACGGACGTGCGGGCGGCCGACCGTTTTGTCGATGAGGTGGTCGCCTCCTGCGTGACCGTCAACGCATCGACCCGTTTCAACGACGGCGGGCAGCTTGGCCTGGGGGCCGAGATCGGCATCTCGACGTCGAAGTTGCACGCCTATGGCCCAATGGGGCTGACCTCCCTGACCACCGAGAAGTATGTTGTCGTCGGTCAGGGTCACATTCGCACAGCCTGATCCACGCTGGAGAGGGCAGGAGGACACGCCGTCCGCATGACAGAGTCAATCGACCCGCGCCACCGCGCGCGCGCCCAGCAGATCGCCGAGGCGATCTGGGACAAAAAGGGCCTCGACGTCGTCGCCCGCCACGTCCGCGAGATCGCCCAATACACCGACGACATGATCATCTGCACGGCCCGATCGGACCGGCAGGCGATGGCGATCGCCGACCACATCGAGGAGACCTTGCGCAAGCTGCGCAGCGAGAAGCCGAATTCCGTAGAAGGTCGCAGCAACGGCCACTGGATTCTTCTCGACTACGGCGACTTCGTGGTGCACGTCTTCGTGCGCCCTGTGCGCGCGTACTACGAACTCGATCGCTTGTACGCCGACGCGCCACGGATCCCGCTCGAAGAGCCGCAGTGGATGCGTGACGAGCTCCCCGATCCGGACGCCGAGTACGCCTACGAAAGCGGCTGGGATGTCCCGGCGGGCACTGACTAGCCTCACGTTCTGGTCCGCCGCGCCGCGCAAGGCACCGCGCGCGCCCCGCGGCCCGTCACCCGGACTGGTCCGCCCATGCAGCTCGTCATCGCAGCCCCCGGCCGCTTGCAGCACCCGGCCGCTCAGGCCTGGGCCGAGGACTATCTCGGCCGCATCGCCCGGATCGTGCCGGTCAGCCGCCTCACTGGTCGCGAGGCCAAACGGCGCAAGGGCGGCGTCGATCGTCAGGCGCGACATCGCGAGTCCGCGGCGCTCCTCGCTGGCCTGCCTCCAGGCGCGCTGAAGGTCGCTCTCGACGTAGGCGGTCGCGAGATGGACTCCGACACCTTTCTCGCCTGGCTGCGCGGTTGCATCGAGATGGGCGGTCCGGCGATCGCCTTTGTCATTGGCGGACCCGACGGTCACGATCCGGACGTGCTGGCTGCGTGCGACCTGGCGCTTTCGATCTCGCCGATGGTCCTGCCGCACGAGCTCGCCGAGGTGGTCCTGCTCGAACAGCTGTACCGGGCCCTGACGCGCTGGAAAGGCCTGCCCTACCACCGCTAGTGGCGGCTGGCGCTCCCATAGCGGTTTGTCCGTGGCAGTCGAACAACTCAAACCGCCGCGGTACTCGCGTCCTCGGGTACTCGCGTCTTCGGGTACTCAGGCGCTCGGGTACTCAGGCGCTCGGGTACTTCAGCGCGTGTCGGGCTTCGACCGCGGCGGGGCTACTGGCCCAGGGGCGCGTAGGCGAGCGGCGCGTCGGTGGCATAGCTGGCCTCGTTGGTGATCTGGACCATCTGCGCGCCCAGCTGCGAGGCCAGCGAGTACAGCTCGGTGTCGTTGGTCTGCCGCTTGTCCTGCTCGCCGAGCTTCTCACCACTTGAGCCATACCAGGGAGTCGCCTCGATGACGAAGACCTTCCGCTCTGGTGACATGGTGAAGCTCCTGATCCAGCGGTTGTCGACGGAGTCGTCACGAGGATTGTTTGTGAAATTCACCAGGTCCGACTCGGTCACAGGGGTCCCGTCGCCGACCTTGGCGGTGGCGATTCCAACGATGTCCGTGTAGGGCTTCAAGTCGCCGCAGTTCGACAGGCCCAGGTAATATAGCGTCTCGCCGTTCGCCGAGAAGTAGGGCTGGCCGACCACCTGGCCATGTTGCCAGGGTGCGATCGCGCCGCAGTAGTTCTGCAGGTAGGCGCCGCCCGACGGCACCTCCGCGAGGTTGCTGAAAGACGCGGCGGCCGCCGAACCAATGGTGTATTTGCGCGCGCGAAGCCAGCGGTCGACGACCGTGAAGAACACGATGGTCTTGCCATCGGGTGCGATCGCAGCTGGATCGTTGTCGTGGTACTGCGAGCCGGTTCCGACGCATTTCTTCTCAGCGCCCTCGCCGATCGGGTGCTCGCAGATCCAGTCCATCTCGTGAAGGGTGCCCTCACGCCAGGCGTAGACCTTGACCGAGCGGATCGTCGTCGACAGGAAGACGAGCGTCTTGGCGTCGTGGCTCACGCGAAAGTAGCCGTTGTACGTCGTGTCGTTCTCGATGAAATCGATATCGTTGGTCGGGGTCATCACCGTCAGCACGATGTCGTCGCCCACCTGACTGTCGGTGGCCGCCGCCATCGTGCGGCGGTGAATCGCAAACTGGCACTTGCCGGTCGAGAGGCACTGCGACGGCGTCGAGTAGAAGAGATAGGGCCCCGAAAACTCGAGATGTGCGACGTCCTTGAGCAGCCCGAACTTGCCGACGAAGACCTCCAGCCCCTCGTTCATCGTCCCCAGCGTGTAGTTCGTGAAGCCACCGGACGACTTCTCGGCCTCGGCGATGGCGATGAAGCGCACGTCCGGGCTAATGAAGCAGCCGTAGTTGCAGTTCTTCTCGGTCTTCGTGAACGAGTACTCGGTGAGCGCGATCGCCTTCTTCGCGTCTTCGAAGGGGTGCACGCCGATGCCGTACATGCTGGCGTTGCTGAGCGCGCCCGGGTTGACCCAACCGGTGAGGACGACATCGTTGTCGTTGGCTTCGGCGAAGATCCGCTTGCGGCGATTGTAGAGAACCCAGAAGTCCTCCGCGGGCCCCGTGACCACGGCGTCGCCGCCGCCCGCGTCGCCACCACCGACGGCGCCGTCGACTGGCGCTGTCGCGTCGTCGCCCGCGTCGTTCCCTCCGCCCCCGCCGACATCCGCCACGCCACCCGTGTCGATCGGAGTCGCCGTTTCACCGTTCGAACAGCCAGCGAGACCAAACGAGACCACCCACGCGGCAGCCAGGAGACCCAACCAGCGCCCGGAGCCCCATCGGCACCCGCGCCCGTCGTCGCGATGCGGGGAGGGGAGCGGTCCCGCCGTGCGCTCCCAGGGCTGCGTCTGATTGATGGTCATCTGGTCATTCCTCGCATTGCGGCCGCCCTGCGCGACCAAAGAACGGTACGGAAGCGCGCGAAGGCCGTCAATCGACCTCGCGGACCCTCCGCCAACTCGTGAAGATCCGGTCGGTCCGCGCCCCGTCGCTGCACACGCTTGACACCCCCGTCGCCGTACCCTAAACCCGCCACCCCGCAGGCACCCCGGGACCGCAACAAGCGGACAAGGTGCGAAGCAGGGACGGTCCACCTCCGCGCGAGGAGACCGCTCGCACGGGCAGGCAGACACGCTTGACAGGCAACAGCCCCAAGCGTATACAGCCCGCCCGCCAATCGGGTTCGCCCCGATGGCATGGCAGAACCGGACGCTCCCCACAGACCCTCGGGTCCAGGAACCGAGCGCCCGGTGACGCATCACGAGACCGGCAGGTGACACCTGCACGACAGTCAGCTC
>CALGHC010000358.1 GCA_937915965.1 uncultured Myxococcales bacterium | reverse complement strand
CTTGGTCGTCGGTCGTATCCGGTGGAAGTAGCTGGATCCAAGTCCCCCGGCGACCCGTGGAGTCTGCCTCCGACCAACGGAAGCGGACGCCGTTGTCCCCGACGAGCAGCCCGTCGGCGGGCATCTCCTCGTCGCGGATCATCCCTCCGCTCACTTCGAAGGAGCGTCCACTCGGGTCGACTGCGCGCCGCAGTCCGTCAGTGACGGCCTGCGACTCGGCCTCGACCTCCTCCCCATCAACCAGCAGATCACAGTCTCCATGCTTCCCCTCAACGAGGAGTTGCCAGTGACGGTCGCCATCGGCACGTGGGGGCGCGGCGAGCTTCAAAGGTCGCCCCCGAAGGTCGGTCACCTCGCGCGGCGCGGGTGACGCGGCCTCCTTCTGCACACCACTCTCGACGCTGCACCACATGACGCGATCGATCGGAAGCAAGGCTACGTCCGCGCGCACCAGCAGGCCGCTCGTGGTTGGCGTCGCCGCCTCGAAGCGCACCGGGACGCCCCGGTTCACGACGAAGCCCATCTGGCTGAAGTCAGGCTCCCGACCCGTCGGCCAGTCCGGGAGGAGGACGCCGGGCTGCCGCCGAGGCACCCGCAACAGGCTGTCCGTGGCGTCGAGCCGGATCGTGAGCAGGTTGCGGACCCGCTCCCAGGGGAGTTGGTACCGGGTCTGGCGCTGCTTTGCCGTGTGGATGGCCTGGCCAAGGAAGCGTGCGAACGGCCGAAGAGTGGTCCAGGCCTGGTTCATCAGCGGTGGAGCAACCTTCGCGTGCCCCGCCGTCGCGTGGAAGTGCAGGACCTTCATGCCTTCCCGCCGGGAATGAACGGGTTGCGGGTCGCCTCCTGACGCAGACGCGGCGCGGCTCCCTCGGTGTTCTCCTGCGGTAGTGCCTCGGGCTGTTGCCCGCTTGCCAAACGAGCGCGCACCTTCGCCCATTGGCGCAGGTTCTCGATTTGCTCGCGCATGGTGCGTGACAAAGGAAACGTCTTATCAAGCGCTCGGGCGATGTGTTCGGTGTGGAGTTCCCGTTCCTCGGCGAAGGCGTCATAAAGTCCCTCGCGAATCGCCTCCTCCAGTTCCGCTCCCGAGAATCCGACCGAGCGCAGGGCGAGCTCGGCGACGCCGAAGTCGGCCGGGTCGCGTCGCTTCTTCTTGAGGTGGATCGACAGGATTTCCTCGCGTACCGCCTGCGTCGGCAAGTCCACGAAGAAGATCTCGTCGAAGCGGCCTTTCCGCAGGAGCTCGGGCGGGAGCATGTCGATACGGTTGGCCGTCGCGACGACGAATACCGGGTCGCGCTTCTCCTGCATCCATGTGAGCAACGTGCCGACAACGCGGGCCGTGGTACCGCCATCGGTCTGGTCTGAGCTCCCCATCCCAGCCATGCCCTTCTCAATCTCGTCGATCCAAAGGACGCATGGGGCGAGAGCCTGAGCGACTTGGAGGGCAGTTCGGATGTTCCCCTCAGACTGGCCGACGATGCCACCGAACACCTTGCCGATGTCGAGCCGCAGCAGAGGGAATTGCCACGTGGCGGCGACCGCCTTGGCGAGCAGGCTCTTGCCGCAGCCTTGGACGCCGAGTAGCAGGACGCCTTTTGGTGCGTCGAGCCCGAAGTCCCTCGCCCCAGCGCCGAAGGCCCGACCGCGGCGGTCGAGCCACTCCTTGAGCTGGTCGAGGCCCCCAACGTCGGTCAGCCGGGCGTCGGTCGGATAGTACTCCAGCACCTCGCTCTGCTTGATGATCCGCTCCTTCTCTTGCGCGACGAGCGGCACCGCACTGTGGTCCAGACGGCCCAGCTCGGCGGCGGCCTTTCCGAACGCGAGCTTCGCCTCCATGACCGTGAGTCCGCGTGCGGCATCGAGCAGTGCCTCGTCGGCAGAAGCCTGAACGCCGAGCGAAGCGGCGGCGTCCTGGAGCACGACGCGCAGGTCATCCACACCAGGAAGCTCGAGTTCAATGGTGGGGATCTCCTTGCGGAGGTCCATCGGGAGGCCCGGCAGAGGCGTGGACAGAACGACGACCTTGCGCGGAGCTGACGGCAGCCGAGCGATATCCCGGAGCCAGCGGAGCAGCGGGTGATGCTCTTCGCGGAGGAAGGGTTGGAAATCCTCAAGTAGCCAAACGCCGGCTTCATCGGAGCTGTGGATCTGCCTCAACATCTCCATGGGGTCGGTCGCGGCATCGTCCTCGACGGTCACCTCGCCGTCCTCGTTGCACGCGACGAGTCCAGTGGACTGGCTCCATACCTTCATGGGCAGCTCAAGCGCGTTCGACAGTCCGATGACATGCCCGCGAACTCGCTCCCACTCGTAGGACGCGATGTGGAGCAACGTCGCCCCAGCCCGGGTGAGGTGCAACAAGTGGTCGAAAGGCTTCATAGCTCTTCCTCAGTGTCGTTCGCGTCATCGACGTCGCTGGCAGCGCGGAGCTTCTTGTCGATCCATGCGTCGATGTCCGCCCGCCGGAACCGCCACTGGTCGCGGACCTTGAACCCGGGCAGTTCGCCGTTCTGGGCCATCGTGTAGGCCGTCTTCTCCCCGATTTTCAGGAGAGTTGCGAGCTCACGGATGGTCAGGATCGCGTCTTCCACGCCCGGCTCCCCAAGTGGATAGAAGTCCACTGGATACCAAAGGACACCAAAGTTCACAACCTGAGCAAATCAGGCGGAGCTCGCCGCGCGCCGCTCGTCTGACGAGGCTACTGACCGTCCTTTGGGACGGCGCAGGAAGCGATCGGTTCACATCATCGTCAGCCGCTGACCGCCCACGATCCTTGGCAGAGGGCGCGATGTGGCGGGCCCTCGTAGCTGTCATGGCGCCTGGATCATTGATCTGCGTTGAGCCTGGCGGACAGACCAACGGGCCACGTCGGCGTGTCCCCCCTGCATCTTGACCTTCAACTCGCTGGACAGGTTGAGGAGAGACATCACCTGCGTCACCCTCGCACGCGTCAGCCCTTCGCGTCGGGCGATGTCGGCCCTCGACACCTGTCCGGCCTCGATCTCCTCTTGCCAGGCCATCGCCCGCTGAAGGGCCACCAGCGCAGGCGACGGCCCGGCTTCACGCTCCTTGCGCTGTCTGGCTCGCCGTCGTAGCTTCTTCTGACGAGCCGACGGCGGCTTGGAAGCCTTGTAGAACGGGACCTTGACGCAGACCAGCCTGGTACTGCCAGGGGGGCGTCTGCGGAGCTTTTGAACGCCCAGGCTAGTCAGCCTGGGCGTTCCACTTCACAGACCCCTCGTCGGTACGTCCGGCGAGGGGTTTTGTATTTCTGGCCTGATTTCCGGGGGCTTGCGGGTCGCCGGGGCGGCGCAACGGTGGCGCGGCGTGCTCTGGGCGAGAGCGCGGGCG
>CALGHC010000357.1 GCA_937915965.1 uncultured Myxococcales bacterium | reverse complement strand
AGGCGAGGGCGAAGACGCTGAGGGTGGCGATGCCGGCGACGCTCATTGTGCGCATCCCGGCTCCCGGGCGGGCGGCCTCCGGGACCTCCCTGCCGATCACGGCGCGGTGATTGAGCCAGGCGAGGATCGGCGCTGTGAGGAACGACAGCGTCGTCGCGAGGTCGACCATCGCCTTGAGCGAGCCGACGAGCTGCCACAGCACGATCATCGCGCCAACCGCGACGACCGCCATCGAGATCCAATAGGCGCGGCGGCGCTCGTTCGGCGGGTCGCCGCCATCTGCCTCGTCGCTGTGCCAGCGCACGACCAGCACCGACAGGGCACGCGGGAAGCCGTCGAGGACAGTCAGGGTGGTCGAGAACATCACCGCGAAGGCCGCCAGACCGATCAGCACGGCGCTCCAGTCGCCCAGCGTCGTGGTGTACAGCGAGATGACCTGGGCGGCGAAGCCGGCGGCGCCGTCGGCGAGCGGGATCCCCGAGCCGTACAGGACGCCAGCGCCCAGCGTGAGGAAACAGATCGCGATCAGGACGGTGGCGGCGTAGCCGATGTCGAAGTCCAGCAGAGCCTCGCGCAGCGAAGGCCGGTGGCCGGCGTCGTCGGCACGCGCCAGCGTCCACAGCGAGTGCCACACCGAGATGTCGATGGCCGAGGGCATCCACCCGACCAAGGCGGCGGCGAAGAGGATGGTGGCACGGTCGATCGACGCGCCGGCCGGCCAGAGGCGAGCGGCCGACCAGTCGACGCGCGGCAACACCAGCGCGGTGGCGGCGAGGGTCGACAAGGTCAACACGACGACGACGACCTTGATGACGCGATCGAGCCAACGATAGCGGCCGACGGCGAGCAGACCCGCACAGACGGCCAGGATCAGGGCGGCGATCGCCAGGATCGGCAGCGGGACGCCGAGGGCCGCCTTGGCGAGACCGGCGGTCACCACGGTCACGGCGGCGAGCACGGTGAACATCGTCGCGACCGTCAGCGCGGCGTAGACGCACAGCGCCCAGCGACCCTGGCGACGGTAGCCGTCGAGCAGGGACCGTCCGGTCGCCGCGGCGTAGTGGGGACCGAAACGGAACGCCGGGTACTTCGCGAGGTTGGCGACCAGGACCAGGGCCAGGAGGCCGAAGCCATAGACCGCACCAGCGCGGGTCGACTGAACCAGGTGCGAGACGCCGACGGCGGCCCCGGCAAAGAGCAGCCCTGGGCCCAGTGCCTTCCAGAAGGAGCGCGGCGAAGAGGGAGACGGCATGGCGGCGGCGTCCAATGTCGAGGTAGCGGTGGGCGTTGTTTGTACCGCGAAGACCGGCGGTTTGTACCTTGAAGTTTGTACCTTGAAGTCCCGCGGTTTGTACCTTGAAGTCCCAGGTGTGGGTAGACCGCAGCCAGCAGCCAGCAGCCAGGAGCCGACAGTCCGTAGGCCGACAGGTGCCAGCGGCTTCGTGGCCTTGCGGCGCCCACCCTTGACCCGCTCCCTGCTTGCCCTACCCTCCGGCCCCGAGCCGATGCCGATATCTTGCGGCGGGTCGAGACAAGGCCGAGGCAGACGACATGCGCGACGCGCCCAAGCACACGCCAACGCCTGCAACCACGCCGACGCGGCCGCGTGGCGGACATCTCAGTGGGCATCCCTACCGGGCTTTTTTGCACCGGATGGCGAAGCCAGCACGGTACACAGGCGGCGAGTTCCAGAGCCGCGTGAAGCCGTGGGATAGCGTCGCGATGCACTACGCGCTGTGCTTTCCGGACGTCTACGACATCGGCATGAGCCACCTGGGCACCAAGATCCTCTATGGCCTGGTCAACGACATCGACTGGGCGCTGGGCGAGCGGTGTTTCGCGCCCTGGCCGGACCTCGGAGACCAGCTGCGCGCCGAGGGCCTGCCGCTGGTCTCGCTCGAGAACTGGCGACCGCTGGCCGACTTCGACGTCGTCGGCTTCTCGCTGCAGTTCGAGCTGACGACGACCAACATCCTCGAGATGCTGCGCCTGGGCGGTATCCCGATCCGCAACGCCGACCGCACCGAAGCCGCACCGCTGGTCATCGCCGGTGGTCCGTGCGCCACCCACCCCGAGCCGCTCGCGCCCTTCATCGACGCGTTTGTCATCGGCGACGGCGAAGAGACCCTGCCCCGCCTGCTCGCATGCGTTCGCGACGGCCGCAGCGAGGGCGTGAGTCGGCGCGAGCTGTTGATCCGGCTCGCCGCCCTCGGCGGCATCTACTGCCCAGATCTGTATACGACCGGGATCATCGACGACGGCGGCTTCGAGGTGGTGACCGGACGCCAGGACCCCGACGAGCTGCGCGTGCCCGAGCGAGTCATTCGCCACATCGTCAAGGACATCGACGCCTACCCCTTCCCCGATGACGCTCCAGTGGCCGCCGCTGCAGCGATCTTCGACCGGATGAGCATCGAGATCGCCCGCGGCTGCACCGAGGGGTGTCGCTTCTGCCAGGCCGGCATGATCTACCGGCCGGTGCGGGAGCGCTCGCCGACCGCGGTGGTCGAGACGGTCGCGCGGGCCGTCGACAAGGCCGGCTACGACGAGGTCTCGCTGACGACCCTGTCGACGGCGGACTACTCGGCTGTCTCGCCGCTGATCAAACAGACCAACGCGGCGCTCGCGCCGCGCAATACGTCGATGTCGGTGGCGAGCCTGCGCGCGTATGGGCTCGCCGACGAGCTGTTGGCCGAGATCGAGACGATCCGCGCCAACTCCCTGACCTTCGCCCCCGAGGCGGGCAGCCAACGGATGCGCGATGTCGTCAACAAGAACATCTCGGCCGAGGACCTGCGCACCACTGCCCACCGCGTGTTTTCGCGCAACTGGCGCAAGGTAAAGACGTATTTTATGATCGGCCTGCCGACCGAGGAAGACGAGGACGTCGTCGCCATCGTCGAGACCGCGCTCGAGATGCGCGAGCTGGGCCGCCAGCACAAGCGCGACGCCCAGGTCACCGTCAGCGTCTCGAGTCACGTGCCCAAACCGCATACGCCGTTCCAGTGGGCGCGCATGGACTCGCCCGAGGAGATTGAGGCCAAGCAGCAGATTCTCGGCCGCCTGTGCTACGCCAACCGCCTCGACCTGCGCCGCCACGACGTGCGCGGTTCGTTCCTCGAGGGCATCCTCGGCCGGGGAGACCGCCGGGTCGCCGACATCATCGAGGCTGCCTGGCGGGCCGGGGCACGCTTCGACGGCTGGACCGAGCACCTCGCCTGGCCCACCTGGCTCGACGTGCTCGCCTCAAGTGACGTCGACACCGAGCGGTACCTCGGTCGGATCCGCGAGGACGTGCGCCTGCCGTGGGATCACATCGACGTCGGCCTCGAGGACGGCTTCTTGCTGCGCGAGTGGCGCCGCGCCCTCAAGGGCCGGCTCAGCCCACCGTGCGGCAAGCCGGTGGGCATGCAGGTGCACCACACCAACGTCGCCGACGCGCTGGCCGACAAGCGCAAGCTGGTCTGCTACAACTGCGGTGTCGCCTGTGATCTCGTGGGGATGCGAGAGGAACGCACGGCGTTCCTCGATCAGCTCGGCGCGTTGCGCCCGACCGCGACGGCCGGTTCCGATTCGGAGGCCGACGCCGAGGCCGCGCCTGCGCCCGAGCCCGAGCCCAAGACGTCCGGTGTCGTCGCCCGACCGTCGCTGATTCCGCCGAGACGCCGCGGGCCGCGCGGCGGCAAGAGCAAAGCGCTGCCGCGCATCCCCTACGCCGGCCCGGTCTTCCGCTACCGGCTTCGGTTTACCAAGCAAGGCGCCGAGGCGCTGACCTCGCACCTCGATCTCGTCCGCGGTCTGCCGCGTTTCCTTCGCCGCGCCGGCGTCAAGCTGCGCTACTCCGACGGTTTCCACCCCAAGCCGGTGGTGGCCTTCGCGCCGGCCCTGCCCCTGGGGGCGTCGTCGCTGGGCGAGCTGATGGACATCGACCTGGTCGAGCACCTCGACGCCACCGCCCTGCTGGCCCGCTTGCAGGCAGCGAGCACGCCTGGCCTGCGCTTCCTCGGGGTCGACGAGATCTCCCGTCAGGACAGCCTCGCCGATGCCATCGGCGAAGCCTGGTACGCGATCGAGCTCAACCCGGGCGAGGGAGCGACGCCCCTCGACCGCGTCCGCGTCGAACAGGCCCTGTGGCACTTCATGGCCGCAGGGTCGTGGCTCGGCAGGGTGGTCCGCAAGGGCAAGGCGAAGCGCGTCGATATGCGCGCCAACGTCCGGGCGATGTGGCTCGACGACGAGGGCCGGGTGCGACTGGTCCAGGAGATGAGCGACCGCGCCTCGGCGCGGCCGCACGAGATCGTCGCAGCGGCGCTCGCCGACGTCGATGAGGTGGCGCCGGTCGAACCGCGCGACATCGAACGGTTGGCGTTGCTGCCTACCGAAATGGCTCAAAGTGCTTCGGTATCGGACCTGTAGCTTTGTCTGCCTTGCCGCCGGACAGCGGCTTGCGGCACAGTCCGTTGCGAATTTGGCGGCATTTCGCTGGTCTCGGAGTTACACGTGCTTGGCAACGATGATGGCGCCCTGCCCGGACATGGCGGACACCCGCGGCGTGGCGGATACGCGCGGCGCGACGGACACGCTCGGCGTGGCAGTCAAGCCGACGGCGGTGGACACGCGACGGCTAACCGGGGACGCGTAGGTCTCACCGGGATCCTCCTCGCGGCGACGGCCCTGCTGATCGTCGCGTGCGGCACCGACGAGCCGACTGGCACGCGCGTCGGGGTGTGGAAGCCGGCCTTCGACACGGCCGCGACCGGCGCGCTCTCGGGCGTGTGGGGCAGCGGACCCAGCGACGTCTTTGTCGTCGGCGGCAGGCCCGACAAGGGCGAGGTGTACCACTACGATGGCAGCGACTGGCAGCCCATGGACCTGCCGAACGGCGTCTCGCTGCTGGTCTGGGCCCATGGATTTGGCCCCGACGACGTCTACGCGGTGGGCGTGGGTGGCGCGGCCGTTCACTACGATGGCAGCGCATGGCACAGCCTCGACAGCGGCACCAACGAGGACCTGTGGGGCATCTGGGGGGAGACCGCCGACGAGATGTGGGTGGTCGGCGGCACGGTCGGCAAGGGTGACCCCGTTGTGCTGAAGACCGACGGCGCGACGTTCACAAAAGTACCCCTCGACCCAGCCCAGAACAGCCGCGGCGCGACGTCGCTTTTCAAGGTCTGGGGCATCGACGGCCAGGTCTTCGCGGTGGGCGAGGCCGGCCTGATCGTGCGCTGGGATGGCGCTGTGTG
>CALGHC010000356.1 GCA_937915965.1 uncultured Myxococcales bacterium | reverse complement strand
GGCGGCGCGGGTGGCGGCGCGGGTGGCGGCGCGGGTGGCGGCGCGGGTGGCGGCGTGCATGCGCATCTCGGTCTCCAGGGCGTCGAGGTAGCCGGCGAGGTGGCTGGCGAGGTAGCTACTGGCACGCCTGTTCGCAAGCCTGGGCGGTCGCAAACGCGCCCGGGCAGCCTTCGCATACGCAGGAGTCCATGCTGATGCAGCCGTCGGCGGTCAACGCCCACCAGGGTTTGTCCGGCATCGCGGCGTCGCAGTCGCCGCCAAACAGAACACACGCGCCCGTTGGCTGGCAGGTCGCCTTGCAGCTCGCCATCGTCGTGAAGGTCTCGTCGCAAAACGGCTCGCAGGCGCAGCATCCCGGGCAAGTGCCGACGCAACTGCTGCCGTCCCAGATGACCAGGCTGGCCGCGTTGCACCACTCCTTGACCCAAGCCGGCTTGATCGCCGTACAGGCCGGCGCCGGTGGCGTGCAGACGCCGGGTCCCTCGTAGCCGCCGTCACAGTCCATGCTGCACGGACAGAAGGAGGCGCCCTCGCAGGTGTCGCCGGCGGCGCAATCGCTGTTGTGCCAGCAGCGCCCTGGCTCGGCCTTCGCGACGCAAGTCGACCAGCCGATGCCGGACAACGCCATGCACTGTGAACCAGCCGGGCACACCCCCGCGCCGGTGCAGCAGCCGTCGTCGCCGCCCTGACACGTGCCAAGCGCGTCTGCCTGGTCGCAGCTCGCGTCGCAAGGGCAGACGAAGCCGCCGCTGCAGGTCTGGGTCGGCGAGCAGTCGTCGCCGCTCCAGCAAGCGCCCCACGCGGGTGTGGCCTTGCACACGCCGAAACCCGGTCCACCGTTGCCCACGCAGCGATCGCCCGGCGGGCAGTCGAAGCTGGTCATGCAGCAGCCACCGCCAGCTGCATCGGCAGCGGTCGTGTCGGCAACGGTCGTGTCGGCGGCGGTCGCATCAGCGGCGGTCGTGTCGGCGGCGGTCGTGTCGGCAGCCGTCGTGTCGGGCGCGGTCGTGTCGGACGCGGTCGTATCGGGCGCGGTCGTGTCGGGCGCGTTCGTGTCGGGCGCGTTCGTGTCGGGCGCGGTCGTGTCGGGCGCGGTCGTGTCGGGCGCGGTCGAATCCACCACGGCCACGTCCGCCTGGGGAGCCGCGTCCGGCTGCACGGTCTCGGTTCCAGCGCTGTCGACGGTGCCGACCTGGTCGACGACGCCCGTGCTGTCCAAGCCCGAGCCGGTGGCCGTGCCAGTCTGCGGCGTGTCCACGCCGGGGTCGCTGCAGGAGCAGATGATCAGGGCGACGGACAGGGCCATCACCGTAGCGTTGGGCGCTTGCATCGCGGCGTCCTCGGTGGGCCGATGAAGTCGAGCGGCCCGTTCGAGGCGCCAACGTACGGGGCTCGTCGGGCGCTGACAAGAGCGGCGAGCAGCCAGGATTCGGACCGAGCGGTCACGCAGGAGCGGCGCGACCCGGCTGGTTCCCCGCGCTGGCAACCGAGGCTAGTTTCCGACGCAGGCGCCAGCGGCGCACTGGTGACCAGCATCGCACCAAGCGCCGTCGACCAGCACCTCGTGCGCGCAGCCCAGGGCGGCGTCGCAGCGGTCGGTCGTGCACGGGTTGCCGTCGTCGCAGGCGCTGCCGTCCAGATGGAGGCATTCGCCGGCTTCTTCACAGCAGCGCTGGCCCCACGGGGAAGCGTCGACAATGTCGCTGTAGGGCCACTTCGGACCGAAATGTTCCCTGAGGACCGCCGCGGTGCCATCTGGACCAGGACGAATCGCACGGACGGTACCGGTGGCGGCGAGCTGGGTTCGCCAAAGAGTGCATCCGGTGCTGTCCAGCACGACGAGGTTGTCCTGATCAACGGGTATGGCGCTGCCGCCGCCGAGCCACAGCCGGTCGCCGTTGCGGCCCAAAGACCTGAGCGTATGGCCCACCGGGAAGCTGAGCGTGCGCGACCAGCGGATCGCCCCGTCGGGTGCCATCGCGACGACCCTCCAATGACGCTGCCAGGCTCCGTCCACAGAAGCGTTCAGGTCCCATGCCGCGACCGAGCTGGCGTCGTCGGCAACCTGGATGTTCGGCGCTGCGAAGGTCGATTGGCCGTCTTGTGCGAACAGCGGGGTGGCTCCCTCAAGCACGCCGGTCGCCGAGTGCCGCAGCAAGGTCGGGGTGGTCTGCGCCATGGGGCCCGCGATGTCCCACTGCAGGGAGCGAATCGCACCGGCGCCGTTGACGCCAATCGCGGCGACGGCGCCGTCCTTCAGGCCGTCGACGTCGATATCCGCCGTGACGATCGCGCTCGTCGACAGCCGAACAAGCCACGGCCGGCTGGCCGACTTCTCGTCCGCCACAATGAGGCCCGCGAGCACAAAGCCACCGCCGCTGAGCCCGGCGGCGCTCCAGGCCCTACCGGTTGATTTCTCATTCGCGATCCAAGCCGCGGTGCCGTCGAGAGCCAACACCGAGACCCGGTTCCCTTCGGCAGTGCCTGCCGCGTTCTGGATGAGGATGGCCGCGACCGCGCCGGCGCCATCGACCGCCACGCCGATGCAATACGCGCCGCTGTGGAACTCGAAGTCGGCGTATTGTCGAACTCCGTCGACCTCGCCGTCGAGACCAATCGTCGCCACAAAGGCCGAGTCGTGATCGCCGAGCTCCTCGCGGCCGCAGACAACGAAGCGGCCGTCGATGGCGACGGTGGCGCTGTCCACATTGCGGGCGATAGACTCCGAAGACAGGGGGGTGATGGCGAGCTGGCACGCAGGCTCGTACGCGGTGCCGGTATCGGCCTTCGGCATGCAAGCGAAGCCCGAACCAGCGGCGACATCCGCGGCGAGCGCGTCGCCAGCGGACATATCAGCGATCGGGTCGGAGCAGGCAGCCGCGACCAGGGCCGCGGCAAGGCAAACGGAGACGACGGTTCGCAGAGCGCTGTGGTCGTCGCGCGGATCGTTCACGCACATATCAGCCTCCCGGGGTCTGGTCATGATGACGCGCGCGGTGGCGGGCGGGCAAGGCCTTTCGCAGATGGCGGGCGATTCGCAGTGTTCGGGTCAAGGACATTCGCCTTGCAGCTCCACGTTCCGCACTGACACGCTGACGAGGCGCTGACGAGGCGCTGACGAGGTGGCTGGCACCCCGGCCGTTCGTCTCTGGCTAGCGAGGTGGCTGGCACCCCGGCCGTTCGTCCCTGGCTAGCGAGGTGGCTGGCACCCCGGCCGTTCGTCTCTGGCTAGCGAGGTGGCTAGCGAGGTGGCTGGCACCCCGGCCGTTCGTCTCCGTCCGGGATGCTCTTGCCAGGCACGCCGCTGCCCGCCAACCTCGACGCGACCGGCCGTCCTCGGCCCGTGTGCCCGACGTACCGGCCACTGCCGACCGGAGCCCCGCAATGACTCGCACCAAACGCGCGCTCTCGGCCGACAAGCGGACCTGGAGCCCGTCTCTTCTGCCGGGCCAGGTCGTGCTGGTCAGCACCTGCGACGCCAACGGCGAGCCATCGGTCGCGACTCGCTCGTGGGTCTCGATGGCTGCCTTTGGACCGCCGCCGATGCTGTCGTTTGGCTGCAACCTGGGTCAGACCACGTTTCGCCACCTCGACACGGTGCCGGAGCTTGTCGTCAACATCCCGGGCGTCGAGCTGGCCGAGGCCGCCTGGGTCGCAGGCAGCGGGACCGCCGGCGACGGCCGCGCGCGCTTCGACCGCTGCGGCCTCACGCCATTCCCCTCGGAGCGGGTGCGACCACCGCGCATCGCCGAGTGCCGCGCCCACCTCGAATGCGAGGTCGACTCGATGCGCGTCCTCGACCCCGAGGTCGTCGTCTTCGCGCGCATCGTCGCCGCCTCGATCGACGCCGACCTGTGCGACGACGACGCTGATGGCCCCGCTCGCTACGAAGCGCTGTCGCCGTTCTTCTTCCTCGAGGGTGGACTCGCCGCCGGTCTCGGCCGGCCATTCCGACCCGCCGAACCACGCCACGGCGACGGCCAAGCCGACCACGAACTGACCATCCTCGCTGTCAGCGACCTGCAGCGCGCGACCGCCTTCTATGGTGGCGCTTTCGGCTGGCCCGTGCGCGTCGCCGTTCCGGTCTACGTCGAGTTCGGCCTGCCGGGAGGCCGCGGCCTGGGCCTCTACCTGCGTGGCGGCTTCGAGCGCAACACCGGCAGCGAGGCCATCGGCGCACCCGGTGACAAGACGACAGCGACGGAGTTGTACCTGCGCGTCACCGATCTGGGCGCGGCGATTGAGCGCGTCAGCGCGGCGGGCGGCCGGCCGCTGTCCGGGCGGAGCCTGCGGCCCTGGGGCGACGAGGCGGCGTACTACCAGGATCCGGACGGCAACGTCGTGGTTGTCGCGAGGCGCGCGGGCGGGTGAATTGTGGCTGGTCGTGGTCGTGGCTGGCCGTCGAGGTGGCCGTCGGGGCGGGCCGTCGGGGCGTCGAGGTGCCACCCTTGTCGTCGGTCCGGCACCGAGGTGGCTGGCCGAGGTGGTCGAGGTGCCACCCTTGGGCGCCGAGGCTGGGCGAGGTGGTCGCTGCCCCTGTCGTCGGTTCGGCTCCCAGGCAGCTGGCCGGGCGGCCGAAGTGGTCTGCGGTCCGCATCCTCGGGCGGCGCAGTCGCGCCACCGTTGACCCCGAGCCGTGCTCCGACGTCAACGGGAGCACCGACGAGCCGTTCGGCGGCGCGAGAATCCGGCCGCGGCCGGGCTCGGGGCGCGCACCCCGCTCCGCCGGGCCACCCCGGATTCTATTTGTCAATCGAAATGGCTGTCTCACCGCGCAGCCGCACGCGACGGGCGCGCGGCTGCGGCTCAGAACGCGACGAAGCCGCCGCCGGGGCGGAATGTCCCCGCCGGAAACGCCACTTCGAGCTCACCGGCACGATAACGACGCGACGCCTCCGCGTAGCAAAGACGCAGCTCGCGCAGCGCCGCGCACATGAGCTCGCGCACAGCCTTGGT
>CALGHC010000355.1 GCA_937915965.1 uncultured Myxococcales bacterium | reverse complement strand
GCCGCCTACAAGGCGCTGCCGGACTCGGCTGGCGCGACCAGCTACGACGCCCTGGTCGGCGAGGCCTGCGCGCTTGTGCTCTTCGACCTCGCCCTGATCGGCGCCCTGCCGGGCGACGGCGTCTCCGTTCAGCCTGGCACGCAGGCGTTACCAAACTTGCGTTCCGAGGCGGCCAACCTGTGCATGCGGCCGGCGCCGGGGTGCACCTCCTGGGTCATGCGCCCCGGCGCGGTGGAGCTGTGCGGGCCCGATGGCCGCTCAGTGGTCATTTCGCTGCTGGAAGGCGGCCCCCAGCCGGGCGCCGTTGGCCCCTGCGAGGTGACCCGGCCCTACCATGCCATCGTCCCCGGCGTGTGGCTGGCGACGGACGACAACAACCCGCTCTCCGATTTCGAGGCGCATCCCGACAAGGCTGGCAATCAGCTCGACCTGGGCGGACGGCCGGTGTCGCAGTGGGTTGGCAGCCTGGCCCGCTGCTTCGAGCGCGTCGATCGCCACTTGCCCGATCTTGCTGCGGAGCTGCGCCTGGTCGGCAGCCTCCTGGTGCCGGTTGGATACGACCCCGAGCGTCATCTGTCAGCGAGCTATCAAGAGGCCATTGGGCTGGCGTACCTCACACTTCATCCCAACGAGATGACGATGGTCGAGGCGGTCGTGCACGAGCTGCAGCACAACAAGATCAACGCCGCCTTCGGCTTCGACCCGATGCTCGAGAACGCCTTCTGGCCGTTGTTCTCTTCGCCCGTGCGGCCCGACCCGCGACCGCTCCACGGCGTCGTACTGGCTGTGCACGCGTTTCTTCCGGTGGCGGCGCTGTACCGGCAGATGGCCAGAGACGGTGACCCCCTCGCGTCTAACCCATCGTGGTGGGCGCGCTTTGAGCAGATCGTCGCGAAGAACCGACAGGGCATGGCGACGTTGCGCGATCACGCGCGGCCCACGCCCGTTGGCGCCGCCCTGATCGACGAGATGCAGGCCATCGAAGAGGAATTCCAATCGATCAGCTGGCCGCCGAAGGGCAAGGCGGACGGCTGGCAGGAGACAAGTCGCCCATGACAATGCCCCCGTCCCCCCGCCCGGCGCCGAATGGTCGACCCGTGTCGTCTCGCAGCGAACACGCTGCCTCCAGCGGCGCTGTTGCGCTTGCCTGCCTGCTGTTCGTCGTCGGCTGCGGCAATGTGCGCGTCCAGCCCCCGCCTGGCGGCTACATCTTCCCTGACGCAGGCCTCGACAGTCAGGGCGGCGAGGTGGATGGCCATACCTTGGATGTCGAGCCGGCCGACGCGGCGACCGCCACCGACGCCGCCGAGCCCGACGACGTCGTGGACGTCGTGGACGCCGCGGGGGACGCGACCGCTACCGACGTCGCGACAGCCGACATCGTCGCGGACGGCGGCGGCGATGATCTGTCGTCTGGCGATGATGTCGACTCGACCGATGCCGAGCCGGCCGATGGCGGCGACGATGGCGGCGACGACGCGGACACGGCCGAATCGGACCTCTTCGTCGCGCAGTGCGTCGAGGACGACGACTGCATCGCGGTCCTCGCCGACCTGGGGGACTGCGACCTGCCGATATGTCTCAGCGGGGTCTGCGCCAAGCAGCCGCTGGCCGCCGGCACGCCCTGCGGCGAGGGCTCGTGTACCTCTGCGGGCGACGCGATGCTCTTCTTGCCCCGCTTCTGCACGGATGGGGCCTGCGAGCTCAGCGGTCAGGCTACCGCCTGCGACGACGGCATCGGCTGCACCGCCGACGACTGCACGCCCGCCGACGGCTGCACCGCGGCCCCGGATTCGACCGCCTGTGACGACAACAACGACTGCACCGTCGACAGCTGCGCCGTCGGCAAGGGTTGCTCCTACGCCGACGCGTTCGGTCCTTGTGACGACTCCGATCCGTGTACGCAGGGCGACATCTGCACGCAGGCACAGTGCCTGGGTGGTGCCAACAACTGCGCGTGCACGGGCGACCTCGACTGCGACACGGTGCATCCGTGCCGACCCGCCTCGTGCGGCGGCAACGGCTTGTGCGTCAACGGTGCCGCTCCCGGTGCTGCTTGCGAGGACGGCGACGCGTGCACCTCGAAGGACATCTGCAACGGCGCCGGCCTGTGCTTCGGTCAGGCCAAATCGTGTGACGACGGCCTCCTGTGCACCATCGACGCGTGCAGCAAGAACAGCGGCTGCAGCCATGTGACCGACCCGACCGCGTGCGACGACGGCAACCCGTGTACGGCAGAGCTTTGCGCTGAGGGGGTCGGCTGCCTGAACCCGGCCAAGGCCGATGGACCCTGCGAAGAGGGCAACGCCTGCACAATCAACGATCTCTGCCTGGCCGGCGTTTGCATCCCCGGCCCGGCGAAGCTCTGCGACGACGGCAACTCCTGCACAATCGACGGATGCGCGCCGGAATCGGGCGAGTGCGGCGCCACGCCCCTTGCGGACGGCACAGTCTGCGACGATGACGACGCCTGTACCGAAGAGGACGCTTGCGCGGCCGGGGCATGCGCGGGTGGCGTCTCGCCCTGCGACGACGGCAACCAGTGCTCCGAGGATGGCTGCGACAAGACAGGCGGCTGCACCCACACACCCGCCGGTGGCCTGCTCTGCAACGCCGACGAGAATCTCTGCACCGAGTCCGACATCTGCATCCAGGATATCTGCATCGCCGGAACGCCCCTGATCTGCGACGACGGCACGAACTGTACGGTTGACGCCTGCGTGCCGAGTCAGGGTTGTGTCTTCATCCCGGTCGCCAACGGCAAGCCGTGCGGCGACGCGGGCGCCGAGACGATGTGCCAGGCTGGCCAGTGCAAGCCGGTCGTGCCTCCCGACGGCATGTCATGGGTGCCGGAGGGCATCTTCCAGATGGGTTGCAACGCGGCAACAGACAACCAGTGTAAAATTCACGAGAAACCCTATCACGGGGTGCAGGTGTCGACCTTCTTCATCGACACCACTGAGGTGACGGCGGGGGCCTGGCTGGAGTGCGTGACGAAGGCGATCTGCTCGGCTCCGACGCTGACCGGATCGGGCGACGCGACCTACGGCGTGCCGAGCAAGACCGAGTTCCCGGTCAACTACGTCACCTGGGATCAGGCGAAGCTCTACTGTTCCTGGCGCAGCGCGCGGCTGTGCACCGAGGCCGAGTGGGAGCTCGCCGCTCGGGGCACCGACGGGCGGCGCTACCCGTGGGGCGACAAGGCGCCGACCTGTTCGCTGGCGAACTTCAACGGCTGTCCGGAGAAGAGCGCGAAGGCAGCCGGCGCGACGCCTGCCGGCGTCAGCCCGTACGGCGCCCACGATATGGCCGGCAACCTCCGCGAGTGGGTCGCGGATTGGTATCAAAGCGACTGGTACACGGTGGATGGCGGCGTCAAAGCGGTCCTCGATCCGACCGGGCCAAAGGCCGGCACGGCCAAGGTCGTGCGGGGCGGCTACTACAAAAGCGACGCCCCTGAACTGCGCGTCTCGAGTCGCGGGTTTGTGAGTCCGCAACTCTCCGCAGAGACTCTGGGTTTCCGCTGTTGCCAGAGTCTGTGAGGGGACGCGCAGGTGCGTGCTGCCGCGGCTGCGGGGGGCGCGGCTACAGCGCGCCGCTGCGCTCGCGCTCGCCCCGGTCCATCTTGGTCAGCAACGCCCAGACCAGAGTGTTCAGCGCAGCCTCGTCGATCTCGATGGGCGGTTCTGGGTCTGGATCGCCCACCGCGTTGGCTGGCTGGGGCATATCGGCGAGGGTCGGGCTGACGGCGTTGTCGTCCTGGGCGTAGACCATCGCCTCAGCTTGCCGAGCCTGACGCTCGTGGGATTCGTCCTCGGCCGCGTCTTCGCTGCCGCTCTTGCGCTCGTTGAGCACCGGGCCGCCCATCGAACCGCCGGCGTCGAACGCGGCGGGCATGCCGCCAAGACCCGCGCTGGGCGGCGCGACGTGGGCGACCTCGTGGGCGATGACCGCGCGGCCCTCACGGCTCGATGGGTCAAACTCGCCGCGACCGAAGAAGAGGTCCTCGTCACCGAGAGCAAAGGCGCGCGCGCCGAGTGCGTCGGCCGCTGCCGAAGCCTTGGTGCCACGGTGGATGCGGATCCGTTGCAGCGTCTCGCGCGGGAATCCCGCGGCGCTGAGGCGATCGATGAGGTCATTGTCGAGGCGTGACGCGACTGGATCTGCGAGCCAGCGCGAGCCGATCTGCGCGTAGCGATCAGCGACGGAGTCGCCAATCGTGGCGCTGTGCATGCCGGCGAGCCGTTGGGCCATGCGGCCGGGGTCGACCCCCCCGCTGACGCTGGCCGCAAGGGCGCCCCGGCTTTCAAGTTCGAGTAGTTCTTCGTCCCGATCGGTGGCCATCGGTGTCCTCCGCAGGCAGCAGCATAGCAGCACGCGTTGAGGTCGGCGAGTCTCGTTTTGGCGGCCTTCGGCCTCCCTGGGGCGTGCAGACCCGATCGCTGCGCGCCCGGTCGGCGCCGCCGCTTCGGCCGGGCCGACGTCGCGAATTCGCGTCGCGAAGCATGGCCAATGCGGGTGATGCTTGACGGCGACAGCGCCTGCGCCGACAACCGGGCCGCGGCTCGCTCCCGCCGTGTCGCGTTTCAGCGCATCGGGAGGCGCAACGGAGTCAGACAATGTCAGCGAACGACCCCAGTGACCGAATCGCAGGCGTCGATCAGGGTGCCACTGAGACCGCCGAGGACGTCACAGGTCGCAACGCGGGCAGCGCAGCGATCTCGGCCGATACGTCCGGTGACCACCACCTGATCCTGCGCAACACCTGCGCTGCCGACTACGACGACATCGCCGCGATGATGGATCTGGTCTACCACAGCGAGGGGGGCGCCTGGTCGCGCAAGCAGTTCGCCGCCCAGCTTGGCCGCTTCCCCGAGGGCCAGCTGTGCATCGAGGACAAGGGCCGAGTCGTCGCCGCCGCCGTCTCGATGGTCGTCGACTACGAGCGCTTCGGTGA
>CALGHC010000354.1 GCA_937915965.1 uncultured Myxococcales bacterium | reverse complement strand
GCCTTGGCGACATTTTCCATATCGGCGCGCATGCGGGCCGTGCGCTGTTCAGACGACTCCTGCAACCCCTCGGGGGGGGCGCGTGGCAGGGCGACGAGGCCGAGCAGGTACTGGGCGCGGGCGTAGTCGTCGGCCCCCGACTTGACGTTCTCCAGATACGGAACGGCTTCACCCGACAGACCGAAGTCATGCAGGAACTCGCCGACAAAGTAGTGGAAGCTGTTCTTGAACGCGTCGGGCAACGTGGCGACCGAGAATCGCGTGAGATCCTCAAGTTCGGGCGGTCGGTAGTTGATCTTGCGACGCAGCTCGCGGAGCTGATTGAAAGCGTCCATGAAGTACATCTTGTCGGGACCGACGCGCACCACGTCGAGGAGGTTGCTCGCCGCAGCTTGGAAGAGGCCAGCGCGGGCGAGCGCGTTGGCGATGCCGTAGCGGGCCACGTACGCTTCCTGCGAGTCCGGCGCGAACGGCACTCCACCGATGCCATCGTTGACGAACTTGGTGAAGACCTGGATGGCGGCGACGAACTGACCACCGTCGGCGAGGCTCTTGCCCTTCTTGAGGACCTTGCCGGCGAACGCCTTGCGTTGGCCTTCCTCGCGACGACGCTCCTCTTCGGCGAGCCGACGGGCCTCCTCGCGCATCTGCGCTTCCTGCGCGGCCTGCTCCGCCGGCGTGAGCTCGCGTTCCACCTTGGGCGCGGCGAGCTCGGCGGCCTTCGGCGCGTCAGTGACCGAGCCGCGACTGAGCATGTAGCGGATGAGCACGGTCGAGACGCCCTTCTTCTTCAGACTGAGGATCTGCGAAGGCGTCAACTTGTAGGTCGTGCTGTCCTTGTCGATCTTCCTCATGATCTGCTCGTCTGGGATCTCCAGCTTGACGAGCGTCACGATCTCATCGGGGCTCAACGCGGCGGCGACGCCGGGAACAACGATGGCGGACATAGCCAGGGCGGCCGTAGCTGCTATGCCGGCAATGCGCATCTTCATGGGGTGGCTCCAGGCGCTTCGCATGCGCATCTTCCTCCGGTGTAGGACGCGCCGCGATCGTTTCCGATCTTGGCTTCCTCGTCGACGCGGGACGCGCCCCCCGGTTGTCCAAACCGAAGTCCTTCCGGGCCATTCCCTCGCGGGGCCGGCCGGCTCGCCCGTCTAGTCAGCTCGCCCGTCTAGTAGGGCGCAGCCGTGAAATAGGTCAGCCCAAGGGTGACGGCGAGCGGGAACGACACGCCACCACCATCGGCGGGGTAGAAGTACTGCCGGTAGTCGGCGCGCAGCGCCCACGACTCGGACAGGTAGAAGAATACGTCGGCGCCGATGCTGCCGGCCGGCGAGAACTTCGCCTTGCTGACCTTCGCCTTGTCGGTCACCGTGGTCATCACCGCGCCGATGCCAAAGACCAGGCCAACGTCGAACTCGGTGAGGCTGGTGCCAAAGAAGCCAAACTTGCCGTGCATCAGGTTCCAGCTGCGCGAGGTCGACGCGGTCGCGTTGAGGACCTCGGGCAGGCGGACCTCAAGCTGCGGTCCGTGCGGGCGCGGTTTGGTCAGCCAGTCCTCCAACGAGGTCTTCTGGTCGTAGGTGTAGGCGCCGGCAACCTCGACCGCGAAATCCTCGGAGAGAAAGTAGGCGTAGGCCAGACCGGCGTTGACGTAGGTGAAGAAGTCGTCGTTCGGCACGACCCCGGCGAGAAGGGTCAGTCCGTGGCGATTCTCTTTGATCATCGCGCGCTTCTGAATAACACGGATCTGACGGCGTTTGGCCCACTGCATCCGGCCACCCGGGGGCACGTTGTCGTCCGAGATCCCATAGGCCTCGAAGTTGCTGCCGCCGATCTGCGGTGCGATGACCGAGGTCGCTCCAGCGTCTGCGGGCTGGTCGGGGGCCGCGGCGGGCGCGGCCTCTGGAGCCGGCGCTTCGCCTTCTGGCGCCTCAGCCGCCGCGTCGTCTCCTGGGATCGGCTCGTCGGCCTCCAGCTCTTCGCCGGGGATCGGCTCGTCGGCCGCCTGACCGAAAACAGGAACTGCCCACAGCAGCGCGATCGCTGCGAGGGCCGATACAGGGTACGTCTTGAAACTCGTTCGCATCGAATCCGTCCTCAGCGCGTCAGGAACGCCGACCTCAGCGCGTCAGGAACGACAGGCCGACCGTGAACTCCACGGGCGACAAAAAGGCGTCAGCGGGCTTGTAGAGAAACTGGCGGTAATCGAGCCGCAGCGCCAGCCACTCCATCGTGTAGAAACGAAAGCCCATGCCCCAGTGAGCTGCGGCGAGAAACTGGCTCGGAGGGTTGTCTTCGTCGCCCTCATCGGAGGTGTCGATCGACGCCGCGATCAGGCCAACTCCGGCGGCGACGCCCAGATCGAAGTGCGACAACTTTGCCGCGAACAAGCCGAACTTGCCGTGAAAGGGGCTGTATACGAGGTCGGCTGAGCCGAGCATCTGCAGGTGCGGGGGCTTCTTGACTCCCTGCAGCAGGTCCGTCTTGCAGTCGCCACCTTGGGGGCACTTCAAGAACACCAGCAGGTCGCTCTCGGCGCCGAGCAGGTAGGCGAACGAGCCTTCGAGCGACACGCTGTCGGTGAAGTGGTAGCCAAGCCGGACACCCGCGGGGATGGGCATGTAGAAGGAGTCGTTGGGTACCACGCCCGTGATCAGCGTGGCCTCGAATGTGCCGGCTCGCTCGTACTTCGGATTGGTCCGCGACGGAACGGCGAGCTCAACGTTCCAGTATTTCTCCAGCTCGTCGTCGATCGGTTCTTGGGCCGACGAGACCGAGGGTGCGGCGGTGATCGCCACGGCGAGCAGAGCGATCGCCGCGACCGGCGCGATGGCGCGCCGCCCGGTGCCGCGAATAGAACTGCCGTCATGGCTGCGATGGGCAAGCATCCAGGCCTCCTGTCATTTGCATTCAGCGTCGCACTTGGGAGCGCTCGCGCCAGTGACGCAGCCGCCGTTGCAGCAGCGTCCTGCGGTGCCGGCGCACAGCATGCCGTTAGGTGACGAACCCGAGCGACACAGGCCCCCCTCGGTGCAGTGATCGCTGGCGCACTCCTGGCCGCCACAGTCGCTGTGGCCCCCACAGCCGATGCGGAAGAGCATGCGCCGGTCGAGGTTGCCGTCGAGGGCGAAGCGCCACGAGTCCGACAGCTGCTCGACGGTGTCGAGGCTGGGGAACTTCTGGTTGCGGAACTTCACGTGCCCGCTGATCGCGTACATCGTGCCGGTCGCGATGTCGCTCTGCTGGCCGACCTGCTTGATTGGGAAGCCGACGCGCCAGGTGCCGCCCAGGGCGTTGCGCACCCGGATCAGGGCGCGGGTCATGGCGTTGCCAAACTCGGTGCCGCTCAAGTTGAGCTCACGCGCGTTGATGAACTGGTAGGTGCCGCCCGTGCGGCATGCCAGCTCCTGCATGCGCGCGTCTGGCTTGAGGTATCCCTTCGCCTGGAACTGGACGAAATGCACGATGACCGGCCAGCCGTCCTGCTGCATCTTGTCGACCAGCGTCTTCCAGGTCGCCTGCGCGTTGATGCATTCGGTGCGGCACTGGCCGTCGCTGCCGGTGAACGTAAAGTCCTCGGAGTAGGTGCAGGTGTCCGGCCCGTCGGTGAGGACGACGATGTGGCGGTTCTCTTTGACGCCCGACTTGGCGGTCAGCCAGTTGTAGGAAGCGGTGAGACCGTCCCACAGCGGCGCGCGGCCCTCGCCCTCGGTCTTGAGGACGACGTCGAGGTAGGTCTTCAGCCACGCCCGATGCTTGGGGAAGGGCCCGAACGCCTTGCTCTCGGCCTCGGCCGGGCCGAGGTCGTCGAAGCTGTTGTCGGCGCTCTCCATGACGATGCACGAACCGTTGGGACAGTCGTCGTCGGTGCTGCAGATCGCGCCGTTCTTGCTGCCGGCGATGCACTGCATCTGATCCGAGGCGGCGATCTTGATCTGGCCGTCGTCGCCGAACGAGTAGCCGATCGAGCGATCGCGCTCGTCGTTGAGCTGGTCGATGAAGTTGTGCGCGGCGGGGATCCGCAGCGACGAAGGGTCAGACGAGAAGTCCTTGATGTTGCTGGGCGGCACGTACTTGCTCGGCTGGTCCTCGAGGGACGTGGTCGCGTCGACGAAGCCGAGCACCGAGCCGCTCGCGTCCATGAGCAGCGCCACGTTCTGGCGGGTGTCCTCGCGCTCCGGATCGCAGCGGTCCGCGACCTTGCTGTAGGTCACCACAGACGCCGACACCTTGAGGCCCGATAGCGACGGGTTGGTGCAAGCGCCAGTCGCCGGGGCGTAGGGCTCGATGCACTCGAAGGTCGCGTCAAAGTTGTTGGGACCGACGGTGGCGTTGGACTTCGACTTGGAGCTGGTCTGTACCCGCAGCAGCTCGATCAGATCGCCTTCCTTGATGGACAGGTCGTGCTCCGGCTGGCAGGCGGCGTTCTTGAACTCGCTGCCGACGAAGTTCAGCGTGAATTCCAGGCCATTGGGAGTCAGCAGGGTCTCGCCGTCGAGCGGTGCGCCGCAGACACGGACGATCGTTCCCGTCGCAGAGTCGACGTACGCGGGGAACGCCGAAACAACCTGCACGTCGTTGAACTTTCGGTCGAGGAGAGAAAACTTGGCCGTCGAATCGCAGGAGACCAGGCCCCCCGCGACGATCCAGACCAAGGTGGCAACAGTCCCGACCAGGGAGGCGGGCAGCCACAGATGGGTTCGCCGTGTCACGTCTACTCCTATTCTGCGCCGTCTTCTTCTGCGCCGTCTTCGCAACGTTCTTCGCGGCTTTGTCCGCAGCGGTCGCCGCCGGGTCGCGGTTCGGCGTCCTCGGTTGCTAGCGCTGTTCGCCCGACGCCGTTCGCCACGCGACGCGCGCTCGACGCCCCCGATGCGCATCCGACGGATGCGTATCCGGCCGAGGACAGCGGCTACGCCAGGGGGCGCAGAGCGAGGGATTCTGTTCGTCGCGCTACGTTCAAGTCAAGCCTGCTATCGGTCACAGCGCCGGATGCGTGGGAGAGAGCGCCCTGAAGCCCACCCGGCGTCCG
>CALGHC010000353.1 GCA_937915965.1 uncultured Myxococcales bacterium | reverse complement strand
CCGACGCGATGGTCCTCGAAGAGTCGCACATGGGAGTGCACTGGGCCTATTGCCAAATCGTCGGCGACCGATTCTTCCTCGACCGCTACGAGGACGAAGTGCGCCCCAACGAGCTGGTTCCCGACCTGTATCTGCGCCTCGACATCCCGCTTGGGCTGTCCTGGCAGCGGCAGGTCGCCCGCGCGACCAAGGACGTCGAGGTGGACGAGGACCTGGTTCGCAACGCCTGGGCGCTGGTCGACAAGTGGCACGCGGCGCGCGGCAACCAGAACATCACCGTGGTCGACACCAACCGCTCGCCGGACCGCTACATCCGCGAGGTCATGGATCTACTTGGCGTCGAATACGACGTCTTTCCGGTCTAGCGTCTGTTTCTGATCATCTCCGGATTCGATGTTGCGCAGCGCCCGCCGATGCTGGACGATTCCAGCTCTGCGAGGTACGCGATGCGATATCTGAGCTGCCGGGCGGTCCCGCTTGCCGTGGTCTTCTGCAGGACCACCTGAGTCTGAAGCAGTTGGGTGAGTGCCCGCAACGGAATCGGCGGACGTCTCGCCGCCGGCGCGGTCCAGCCCGTGCATGCTCACGCCAGCAAGGCCAGCCCGTGCAGCTCACGCCAGCAAGGTGCGCGCCTTGGCGACGAGCTCCTCCGCGTCCTCGTCGCTGGGCAGCTCGGACCTGGTGGGCACGTCTCGGCCGCGGCGCACCGCTGGGCGGTCCTTGATGCTGGCATGCCATCGCGCCAGGTTGGCCAGGCCGTCGACGTCGACGCCTGACCAGCTCGCCGTATGGGTCCACGACCAGGTCGCGATGTCGGCGATGCTGTAGTCGCCGGCGAGGTACTCCGCCTCGCCCAGGCGGCGGTCGAGGACCTCGAGCAGGCGCCGGCTCTCGCGCTGATAGCGGGCGATGGCCCAGGGCAACTTCTCGGGCGCGTAGCGGAAGAATACGTTGGCTTGGCCCATCATCGGCCCCACACCGGCCATCTGGAACATCAGCCACTGGATGACCAACGAGCGCCCCTTGGCATCGCTGGGCAGCAGCTGGCCGTGCTTCTCGGCCAGGTAGATCATCAGCGCGCCCGACTCAAAGATCGCGAAGTCGTCGTTCTCGTGATCGACGAGCGCGGGGATGCGGCCGTTGGGGTTGATTCGCAGGTAGGACTCGGCCTTCTGGTCGTTGGCTTGCAGGTCCAATGCGACGACATTGTAGTCGAGGCCGAGTTCTTCGAGGCAAATGCTCGCCTTCCAGCCGTTGGGGGTGGTCGCGGTGTACAGCGTATAGGGGGCAGACATGGGGACTCCTTGGAGACAGGACCAACGTCACTGCGTCACTGCGTCACTGCGTCACTGAGACAGAGCCAACGTCACCCGCAGGCGATCTCGGCTTCGCCCGGACGGTGCATGGAGGCACCGAGATAGTCCAGGGCCAAGGGCCACAACGGCCACAACGGCCACAACGGCCACAACGGCCACAACGACCGCGCCGCGTACACGTCTTCACAGCTTCGCCTACCGGGTTCAGCCACAGCCGGGGTACCATCAAGCTGGCCGGCGGTTGTCGTCGGCCTCTCGTTGGAGACGTGAGTGCCTTTCCCACCGTCGGCCCAGACCGTGCTGACGCCAACGTGCCGCAGCGGGAACCGTGCGCGTCTGTGGCGCGGGGCGGACGTCGTGGCGACCCTCGCTTGCCTTTGTGTCTGCCTGGCGCCGGGGCCGGCGCGAGCCGCGGCCAAGTCCGCGCCCTGGCGTCTTGTCACAGTGGACGACGGCGTCCGCGTCGAGGCACGCGACGTCTCTGGCCGCAACCTGCCGGATTTCCGCGGCACCGCTGTGATCGATGGCGGCGTACTGGAGATCCTCGCCGTTCTTGCCGACACGGCCCGCCACCCCGAGTGGATGGCGGCGTGCATGGAGGCGCGTTTGCTGGTGCAGAAGGATGCCTTCGACCGGATCCTCTACAACCGGACCAACGTGCCATGGCCGGTCTCCGACCGAGACACGGTGCTGCACACGTGGGTCCGGGTGGACATTGGCAAGGCCGAGGTCTGGAGTCACTTTGAGTCGATTCGCTCGACAGCCATGCCGCCGGTCGATGGCGTCGTCCGCATGCCGACGTTGCGCGGCTTCTACCATCTGCGCGCGATCGACCCCGGCCACACGAGGGTCCGCTACCAGGTGGCGGCCGACCCCGGCGGCATGTTGCCCGCCTGGATGGCCCGCATGTCGACCCGCCGCCTTCCCTACAAGACGCTGACGGGCCTCGCAAAGCAGGTCCGCAAGACGCGCGGCAGCTACGGCGCCTTTGTCCGTCGGTTTGACCCCGCACAGGGAGGCAGCGTGCCCGACCACGTCCGTCTGGACCGGCCGACGCCAAGCGCGCCTCACGCTGGGCCGGTCAAGCCGACCAGGCCTGCCCCTGCGCCTCCGCCCACGCCGGCCAAGCCTGCGCCTGCGCCAGCACCTGACGAGCCAGCGCATTGACCCGTCCGGTCGTCCTGAAGGCCTCCACATCATTCGGTCTTTGTTGCGCAGAGCCTCGGCTTGGCCGTCGTCGCACCGAGCCGCGTACCGGCGACGGACGGCCGCCGTCCCTTGAACTCATGCGCTGACGCGTCCGAGGCAAGCAGTCACGGCCATTCGGCGCCGCGGCGTGCGTGGACGGCACCGGCCTCGCCAGCGACCAACTTGGTGGATCTGCGCCCTGCTTGCCGTTGAGCCTTGACACGCCCGCGATCGGCGCGAGAGCCTCGCCGCCACGGCCTGCGCCGACTGCGGGCCCTGGGAGTATGCGATGACAAACAGAACGATGACTCTCCTGGTCGCGATTGGCGCGGTGACGCTTGTGGCCGCAGCCGCGACGGCGGACCCGCAGCGCGGCCGACCGGAGGGCAAGGGACGTGCGGGCGCGGCCGTCGACGAAGCGGGCGATGCGGCG
>CALGHC010000352.1 GCA_937915965.1 uncultured Myxococcales bacterium | reverse complement strand
CACACGGTCGAAGCCCAGCTCAAGCGCGCTGAGGCAGAGGGTCAGCGACAAGCCACGATCGTTGTGACCGTGCCAATCGAGCTCAACCTCGGCGCCGCTCGCTGCGATCACGGAACGTGCGAAATGGTACAAGCCCGCCTGCCCGTCCGGGGTCGCGTGGCCGACGGTGTCGCACAGCACAAGCCGCTCACAGCCGTGGTCGATCGCAGCACGGAAGAGCACGTCGAGGGTGCGGGGGTCCGAGCGGGTGGTGTCCTCGGTGACAAAGCAGAAGGGGACACCGGCGTCGGCGCACAGATCAGCGGCGCCGGTCACGAGGCCGACCAGCTTGGCGACGTCCCAGCCCTCGACCAGGCGGCGGATCGGCGACGAACCGAGGAAGCCGTAGACCTCGACCGATTCACCGGTCGCGTGAGCGATGTCGATCACGGCGGTGATGTCGTTGGGGTGGGTCCGAGCGGCGCAGCTCATCTGCAGGCCCAGCTTCTGGTCGCGGTTCTCTTCGACCAGGCGCTTGCAGTCGGCGACCGCGGCGGCGCCAGCGCCGGGCAGACCGACGTCAGCGACCTCGATCCCGCACGCTGCGATCAGATGCAGGATCTCGATCTTCTGGTCGATGCTCGGGTTGCGCACGGACGGCGATTGGATGCCGTCGCGCAGGGTCTCGTCGACCAGCTTGAAACCGGGCTCGACCACCGGGGCTCGCCTGCCGATCTCGTTCCAGTCGTAGATGATGTCGTCTCTCAGTGCCTTGCGTACCATCGGTGTCTCCCTTGCCGGGGTGCAGGATGCCAGCCAGGCCCGCGGCGTGCCCGGCGGCCGCTGGTCCTCGCAGCAGCGTCGGCGGGCGGCGTGTGTCGCCAACCCGGACGCCTGTTCCGGGCCAACCCGGGCGCCTGTTCCGGGCCAACCCGGGCGCCTGTTCCGGGCCAACCCAGGCGCCAACTCCAGGCCAACCCGGGCGCCTGTTCCGGGCCAACCCGGGCGCCAGCTCCAGGCCAACCCAGGCGCCAGTCCTAGTCGGCGGCGTCGGTCGTCGCAGCCTTGGTCTTGGCGGCCTTGGTTGCCGCGGCCTTGGTCTTGGCGGCTTTGGTTGCAGCGGCCTTCGCCTTGGCGGCCTTCGTCTTGGCGGTCTCCCCTTCGGCCGCTGCCGCAGAGCCCTTCCGGGACGGTTGTGCCTTCTTGGCCTTGTCGCCGCGAGCGCCCTCGGCTCCCTTGCCACCGTTGCCGCCCTTGCCGCCCTTGCTGCCCTTGCTGCCCTTTTCGGCCTTGTCCGGCTCGCGCTGCGGCGGAATCAGCTTGCCGCGGTCGCCCCACTCGAAGAAGACCGCCACGGCGCCCAAGGTGAGCTCCGTGCGGCGGAAGAGTTGCATCTTGACGCCCTTCTTCAACTCGGTGCCGGCCACGAGAGTGCCGAATCGACTGCCGAGCTCCTCGACCCAAGCGCGGCCGCTTTTGTGCTCCAGGCGGATGTGGCGCTCAGAGACCGTGCGGTCATCGACGCGCACGGCGGATTTCTCGCCCGATCCGATCACTACGGTGTCGTCGGTCAGCTCGGCGATCGTCTTGCCGGCCTTGTCGACCAGTCGACCCCACGGCGCGGCCGTGGCCGTGGCGGCGGCCGTGACAAGCAGCGCCTGTGTGACCAGCGAGGCGACGAAGACGGCGGCGTGACGGCGAACCATGATGAGCCTCCTGCGGCCTCGGCGGCCAATGCAGCGCGTAAGGGTTGCGGTAAAGGCGTTGCGGGTCAAGCGGCACTTGCGAGCGGGCACGCGTTTCGACCCTCGCCGGCGGAGCGCTCCGTGGCCCGTGAGAGCAGCCTTGGGGGCGCAAGGAGCGACGCCCCGGAAGCACGCGGCCGCGGCCGGATTGCCCCCCTTTGCCATTGCCAGGGCTCGGCTTCAGGGCGATAGTCGTTGGCGCGGAGGAGATATGGTGACGCCAGCGACAGCGATGTCAGCGACAGCTACGCCAGCGACAGCTACGCCAGCGACAGCTACGTCAGCGCCAGGGACGCCAGCGACAGGGACGACCGACGCCAGCACACGCGCGGCGCCGGCCGCCGCGCCCTCGGTGCAGCCTGGGGCGATGGCATCGGGCTACCCGGGTGCGGCAGATCCCGGGCTGGCGCGTTTCCTCACCTCGCTCGAGGGCCACTTCGTCGCGGTTCGCGGTCGCGGTGTGCAATGGTCACCGGCCGACTGCCAGCACGCGGCCATCTGGTACCGGGCAGGCATCCCACTGGGCACAGTGATCGACGTCGTCCACACGCGGGCTCGCGCGTGGCGTTTCGTCCACGGCGACCCGGCGAGTCTGCCCATGCACCTGGGCTACTACGACGCCGCCGTGCGCAGGGTCGCCGCTCCAACCGCGTTACCGATGGCCGCGCCCCAGGGGGCACCGACTGGTTCCGGCGCAGCGGGGCTCGGCGTGGCTGGAGGCGACGCGCGGCCACCGAAAGAGTTGAACGGAGCCTCGCAGCAAAAGGACGACGCATGTCTGTCCGCGCTGCTCGACGCGCTGCCAACGCTGGTGGACCAGGCAGCCGACTCCGGGCTCGCCGCGGCCTACCGTGCCGTAGGTCGTCGCTTGGACGCTGCGCTGCGCGGCCCGCCGGGCGCCGCCACAAAGACCCTCGACAGCCAGTTGACCGCCTGCCGCCGCACGCTGCTGCGAGACGTCCTCGATAGTTTGACGCCACGCCGAAAGGCCGGGATCGTTGCGCGCGCCGAAGCGGAGCTCGCGCCGCTCGCCGGGCGGTACGGCAAGCGCGCCTTGAACGCCCGCCGCGAACGCCTGGTCGAGCGCTTCCTCGGCGCAGATTTGCAGCTACGCGTACCGACCGCAGCCGGCTGGCACAATCCGAACACGGCGGCCTGACCGACCCGCGTAGCCGACTGCCCCGCCCCGGAAACGCCCACAGATGGATGCCTCGATGACCGATTGCCTGGCAGAACGCGATGTGACCTGCGCGAGGTGTAGCGGCGACGGCTATGTCACCAGCGCTGGCGTCGACGCCGCGGTCGCTAGCATGTGCGATCACCTCAAGAGCTGCGCCGGGTGCCGCGGCAGTGGCTTTGTCGACGGTGTGGACGAGGCGGGTTACGAGTTCCGTGCGCCATGCGCTCGGCGCGGCCTTGAACGACGCATCGGTCTCTTCGACGCGGCCGGCATGCCGGCCCGCTACCATGACGTAACGATCGAGTCGTTCGAGGCGCGCGGTGGCAACCAGGCCTTCCTTCGGGCGACCTTCGGTGAGCTGCGCGACACCTTCGAGGCCGGCAACCGCGGCGTCGGCCTCAGCGGTCCGCCGGGCGTGGGCAAGACGCACCTCCTCAGCGCCCTCGCCCGCTACCTGCTGCTCGAGCGCGGAATGCGCTTGCGCTACTTCGAGTTCGCGAGGCTCCTCAGTGACCTCAAGGCGGGCTTCGATTCGGGCCGCAGCGAGGCGCAGCTCATCCGCCCGCTGGTGTCGATCGACGTCCTGCTCATCGACGAGCTCGGCAAGGGCCGCGGCAGCGAGTGGGAGATCGGCGTCCTGGATGAGATCGTCGGCGAACGCTACAACCGCGGTCTGTCGACCTTCTACGCGACCAACTTCCGCGTCGATGGCTCGGTCGATGTGTCCTGGAACGCGCCCCACCGGCAGGTCAGCGGCTCGGCGCCCGCCCAGACTCTGGCCGAGCGGCTCGGCCCGAGGATCTGGTCGCGCCTCACTGAGATGTGCCAGCCGCTGCCCATCGATGGCCCTGACGCGAGGAGCAGCCGGTGATCTGCCCGAAGTGCGGCGTCGAACAGGAACGTGCGCCCGAATGTGCGCACTGTGGCGTGATCATCGCCAAGGCAAAGCGGGCCGCGGCCAAGCGGGCTGCACAGACACCCGCTGGCGGCAGCGGCTCGGTGGTGGCGACGCCGACCGAGCCAACGAGACGCCCGCATCTGCCGACTCCGGTCGCGGCCTTGCGCGCGGTCGTCAGCGGCCTGCGCAAGCCGGGCTCGACGGAGACGGCCGAGGCGACCGAGGCGACCGAGGCGACCGGGCCGAGCG
>CALGHC010000351.1 GCA_937915965.1 uncultured Myxococcales bacterium | reverse complement strand
ACGCCAATGACGGAGAAGAGGTCCTCGCGCGCATCGGCTGGCATCCGCGCCCAAGCCTCAAGGGCGCTGCGGCGCAGCGGCAGCGCCGTGCCGAGTTGATCAGAGAGCTTATCGAGGTGCTCGGTCAGCTTGTCGAGACGCGACACGGCGTCCTTGCTCTCTTCACGCACCTTCTCTGTCACCTGATCGCCGACCTCATCGACCTTCGTCTGCAGAGATTGAACAACGCCCTGGACCTTCTTCTCCAGGCCATCGAGACGCTCGGCGCCGCTCTTGATCTGGTCGCGCACGACGTCGCGCGCGGCCTCGAAGCGGCGCAGGACGGCGTCGGCGATGCGGGCGGCCTCCTTCTGGCGGCGATCCTTGTCGCCGGCCGCTCCCTCTTCTCGGGCTTCGACATCGATCACATCGGCGTTCGCCTTGGTGTCGGCAGTGGAATTGCCGCTCGCGTTGGTCTGGCTTTGCATTTTCGTCTCCTCGGCTCATCCGGCGCTGAAGGCCGGGGTTGCTGTGGCAGCGGTGCTGCCGGGTGCCGCCAAGCTCCAATTGGCTCCAATCAGGAGGCGGCTGGGCGAATGAACTCGTGAAACATCAACATGTTGCTGCGTTGACGCGCCGCGTCATGCCTCCATAATAACGCGCCGCGTTATTGCGTCAAGGGCCGCAGTGCAAATTTGCCGCCGGTCCTGGCCCGCCTTCCTCTTGCCGCGGTGTGGCCCCGCTGATATCTCGTGCGCCGCAGCAGCCGACACCCCCCGACCGGAGAACCCGTGATGACCGATCGCAAAGAAGCCGTCCTCGATCGCCTCGACGAGCTCGACCGACAAGCCCGCGAAGGCGGCGGTGTAGCCCGACAGGCGAAGCAGCACGCGGCCGGAAAGCTAACTGCGCGTGAGAGAGTCGACCTCTTTCTCGACTCGGGTTCCTTCATCGAGGTGGGCCGCCTGGTGACCCATCGATGCGCTGATTTTGGGATGGAGGCCAAGAAGATCCCAGGTGACGGCGTCGTCACGGGCCACGGCAAGGTCGACGGTCGCACGGTCTTTGTCTTCGCCCAGGACTTCACCGTCTTTGGCGGGTCCCTGTCAGGCGCGTTCGCCGAGAAAATCTGCAAGATCATGGATCTGGCGATGAATGTCGGAGCTCCGGTTATCGGACTGAACGACTCGGGCGGCGCCCGCATCCAAGAGGGCGTCGTGTCCCTCGCTGGCTACGCCGATATCTTCTTGCGCAACACGCTCGCGTCCGGTGTGGTGCCACAGATATCGGTGATCGCGGGCCCTTGTGCGGGAGGGGCGGTCTACAGCCCGGCGATCACGGACTTCGTCGTGATGGTCAAGAAGACCTCGTTCATGTTCATCACCGGCCCCGATGTCATCAAGACGGTCACCCACGAAGACGTCAGCCACGAGGACCTTGGCGGCGCAGATCGGCACGCGTCGACGTCTGGGGTCGCCCATTTCGCCTGCGACGACGAGAAGCACGCCCTGGCCGTGGTGCGGGCCCTGCTTGGGTTCCTGCCGGCCAACAACATCGACGCGCCACCGCGCCAGGCGTGCACCGATCCAGCCGACCGAGCCGACGCTTCTCTGGCAGAGCTCGTTCCCGCCGACCCCGCCAAGCCATACGACATGGTCGATGGCATCAAGGCGATCGTCGATGACGGCCACTTTCTACAGGTCCATGAGGACTGGGCGCGCAACATCATCTGCGGCTTCGCCCGCATGGACGGTCGCCCGGTCGGGATCGTTGCCAACCAGCCGGCGGTCCTGGCCGGCTGTCTCGACATCAACGCGTCGGTCAAGGCCGCACGCTTCGTGCGCTTCTGCGACTGCTTCAACGTGCCGCTGATCACCTTTGTCGATGTGCCAGGCTTCCTGCCGGGGACGGCGCAGGAGTACGGCGGCATCATCCGCCACGGCGCCAAGCTGCTCTACGCGTTCGCCGAGGCGACGGTGCCGAAAGTGACCGTGATCACCCGCAAGGCCTACGGTGGGGCCTACGACGTGATGGCGTCCAAACACATCCGTTCAGACGTCAATCTGGCCTGGCCAACTGCCGAGATCGCGGTCATGGGCCCCGACGGCGCCGTCAACATCGTCTATCGCAACGAGCTCGCGGCGGCAGAAGACCCGGAGGCAGCCCGCAAGGCCTACTCCGACGAGTATCGACGTCTATTTGCCAACCCCTTCAAGGCCGCCGAGCTCGGCTACGTCGATGAGGTCATCCGGCCCGAGGCGACCCGGCGGCGGGTTTGCGCCGCCCTCGACATGCTGCAGACCAAGCGCGATCGCAACCCGCCAAAGAAGCACGGCAACATCCCCCTCTAGGCCCCTCCAGGCCGGCGCCTGTAGCACGCCGCGATCGAGCGGCACGACGATCCCTGGCGGGTCGATTGGCGAGAGCGGGGCCGGCCTAGAAGTCGGGCGGCCGCACGACCCGCGGTTCGGGACCCGCGTTCACGGGCGCTGGCACCCGCTGCGGCTTGGGCACCACCGGCACGAGCTTCTGTCGCAAGATCTCAATGGAAATTCTGCGGTTCCTCGAGCGACCGGCAGGGGTCTCGTTGCTGGCCAGCGGGACGGTGGAGCCAGCGCCGCGCGCGGTGAAGCGAGCGGCCTCAAACGGCCCCGCTTGGACGACGAAGTCGCGCACGGCCTCGGCGCGCGCGGCTGACAGCGCCATCAACGCGTCCGTCGCGCCGTTGTTGTCGGTGTGACCAGTGACCTGAACGAGTTCGATCTCCGGGTGTTCCCGCAAGAAACGCACCATGGGGTCGAGGCGGGCGCGACCGACGGCGGTGAGCTCTGCGGCGTACGCGACGAAGACGATCTTCTCGCGCAGGATGATCTCGGCGCCGTCCATCCGCACCTCTGGCTGTGGAGCGACGTCGGGGCAGCCGTCGCCATCTTCAAAGCCATTGAGAATCTCAGCCGCCAGCGGACACATGTCGTCGACATCTGCCAGACCGTCGCCGTCGTTGTCGGCGTCAGGGCAACCGTCGCTGTCCTCGAAACCGTCCTTGTCTTCGGCTTCAACGGGGCAACCATCGGCCCCATCGATGATGCCGTCGCCGTCGTTGTCCGCCTCGGGGCAACCATCCGAATCCTCGAACTGGTCTTTGTCTTCGGCCATATTCGGGCAACCGTCGACGTTGTCTGCGATCCCATCGCCGTCGTTGTCCGGGTCCGGGCAGCCATCGGCGTCCTCGAAACCGTCGGCGTCCTCGGCCTGATCCGGGCAGCGGTCGACTCGGTCTTCGACCCGGTCGCCGTCCCGGTCTGACGGCAGCATCCCGGGCAGCAGACGCACGCCAGCGAGGGTGCGCGCCTGCGCAGAGCCGTAGCCACCCGTCGCGGCGCCGCCGACTGCGGCGAAGAGATGCCAAGCGTCGGTCAGGCGCCAGTCCGCGCCGACAAGTAGGTCAAAGAGCCCCTGCGCCGCGGTGGTATCGGCGGACAAGCCCCAGGCGCCCTGCATCTCGACGCGCAACCACAGCTGCTGGTCGAGGAGCGAACGGGCCACGGCGAGGCGGGCGATCTGCTCCGAACCAACCGAGAGCACGTCGATCGTTTCGACCCGACCGTCCGGGCCGACTACTGGTTGGCCCGCCGCGTCGACCTGGTCGGCGACCAGGCTCTGGCGGCTGCGCAGATGTACACCGAGATCGAGGTGGGCCAGCCAAGGGCCCCAACTCACCGAGCCAAGCAGGTCGATGTCGACACGGCTACCGCCGTTGCCCAGCCAGCTTCCCGTCGCGGCGGTCGGAACGGGATAGCCGACCGAGGCGGCGACGTCGTATCGCCAATCGCCGACCGCTCGCTGCCACAGGCCGCGGCGCACGCCCAAACGCAGATCGCCGAAGGCCGGTGCCCGTGGCGGATCGATCTGCACCAGATTCGGGCCACCACCGCGCAGGACGAGGGCAGTCGGCATGACGGCTTCGAAGGTCCACTGCTGCCAGCCCAGGCTCCCGCCGATGTCGACCATCCACAGGTCGCCGACGACGGTCTGAACGCGGCTACTACCCCCGTCATCGTTGACGAAGGCGAGCGGTCGACGGGCGTAGTGGAGCGAGGCGAGCAACGCCCAGGTTCCGTCGCCCTGCGGCTGAGCCGACGGCACCATCAGGCCGTCACGTGCTCCCGCCGGGGGGGTGTAGGACTGCACTGGGATGTCGGCCGCCGTGGCCGCCGCCGCCGGCGCGGGGACGAGCGCCACGGCGAGCGTGGCGAGGACGCACACCACCAGCGCCCCAACCAGATCGTGGGTGCGGCAGGGGCGATGGGCGGGGCCGGGCGGCTTGCATCGGTTCACGAGAGCGCCTCACCGTCGGTCGGACCGGAGGGCAGAGGATGTGCCGTCGCGGCGCCGGGGTCAATCCGACCGACCGCGGGCGACCGCGGGCGACCATCCTGCGTCGCGCGCGCCGAGCTACAACCGCTTGACCGTAACCCCTTTGGGCGGCGACCACTCAAAGACCTTGTCGTCGATGGGGCCGTGCTGAACGCCCTCGAAGAGCAGCGTAGTCGAGTCACCCAGTGGGTCGATGAGCACCGAGCCACGCACGGCGAAAGTGGCGCGATCGACGACGAGAGTCAGCGACCGCATCACCTGGGTGCCGTCCTTTGGGACAAGCTCAAGGGCCCACGTCGACGGCAGCGGCGAATCGACGACCTTCATGGCGAAGTCGCTAGAGAGAGCGCCGTCGCCTACCAGATACGTCGTCGCCTGGTAGAGCCGACTGCGAGTGACAGGGACACGGATGGCGAGACGCTCCCTGCGCTCGTAGGACCACAGCACGTCTCCGTCCGAGAAATAGTAGACCTCTTCGCTGGGATAGTCCCATCGCATCCGGCCGTTGCGCGCCTCGCCGGTGGCGGTCTTGCCGCCCTTCATCAGCCACGCCATGCCCTTGCGCGTGATGCCTTTCTTCAGGCCCTTCTTCTTCACGACCTGGGTGAAGGCCGCCTGGAAGCCGGCGGTCTTCTCGTAGAACGCCTGCACACCTTGGGCGATCTGCACGGCCGACGGCGCCGCGGGCGGCGGGCTCGCCGCGACGGGCGGCGCACGCTTCGCCGGGGACGCCTTGGTGGCGGTGGCAGGGTCGGCGCTCGCGCTG
>CALGHC010000350.1 GCA_937915965.1 uncultured Myxococcales bacterium | reverse complement strand
CGTTTGGGTCGTCGCCCGCGACGGCCGCGGCGGCGTCGCCTGGCGGGGCACGCGTCTCACCTCGGGCGGCACGACGCCGTAGGTGAGACGCGCCGCGTCTTCATGAGGTCCTCGTACCCTGGCGGACGGCGCATGGGCCGCGAGTGGCCGATCCCCCCCGCCATCGTCTACACTGCCCGCGGATCACCCCGACGGCGGCGTCGGTCCCCCCAAGGAGCCCTGCGTGAACCACTCCAGTCCCCCTGCCCGCTCGGGCCTTGCGCGCCATGCTGCGCGCCAGGCGAGCCCCATCACCGCGCTCACGCTGGTCGCGGCCGTAGCCTTCGTTGCCACATCCGCCTTCGTGACCGGATGCGGCGGTGACCCCGAGATCCTCTGCCCGACTGGCTTTCACGCCGAGGGTGTCTACTGCTACCCGGACTTGCCCGGCGGCGACGATCCCGATACCAACGCGGTCGCCGACGCGCCGACGACGACCGGCGACAGCGGCGACAGCCCCGACCAGGGCGGCGGCGGCGATACCGGCACGCCGACCGACACGGTGGCTGCTGACGTCGCCGACACGACCGCCGTCGATGTGCCCACCGTCGACGTCGCCAAGGACACCGGCAAGCCAAAGAGCCCGATCGGATCGGCATGCGGCGACGACCTCGACTGCTTGTCGGGCATGGCGTGCTTCAACTGGCCCAAAGGCTACTGCACGACCTTGTCGTGCGCCACGCCGGGCCAGATCTGCCCGGGGGCGGCGGTCTGCTTCAGCATCGACAGCGCGATCAGCGTGTGCGCCCTCGACTGCGACGGCGACACCGACTGCCGTGGCGACGACGGCTACGGCTGCAAGCGCCTCACCGCGGCCTTTGGCGGCATCGACGCGCGCCTCTGCCTGCCGGGCGGCGCCAACCCGGCGGGGATGGCCTGCGCCAAGCCGCTGGACTGCGCGGGATCGGCCACCTGCATCACCGAGATCCCGGGCGGCTACTGCGCCCGCGTCGGCTGCGGCAGCAAGGACCCCTGCGACTCGGGCACCGCGTGCGTCCTGCGCAACGGCAAGCCGCTTTGCCTCAAGACCTGCGTCGACGACGGCGAGTGCAAGGTCCCGGGCAGCTACCCGCGCCTGTGCGTCGCCAAGACGGACCTCTCGAAGCAGCCGGTCAAGGTCTGTCTCGACAGCTCCAAGAAGGGCGCCGTCGGCGAACCCTGCCAGAACGACGGCGACTGCGAGTCCAGCCAGTGCACCCTAGTCGCCAACGGCACCTGCAAGACCGGCGAGGCGCCGTGCATCAACGACACGCAGTGCGGTGCGGCCGGACCCTGCGAACAGGACCCGAGCAAGGAGAAGGGCGTGTGCACGGCGAGCTGCTCGACCAGCAAGGGCTGCACCATCGGCGGCGTCTGCGTGCCGGGATCGGCAGAGACCAGCGGCAGCTGCAAGCCAACCTGCAAGGGGCCGGGCGACACCGACTCGTGCAATGGCGTCCCGGATCACGACTGCGTCTTTGGTCAGCCGATCGCGCCGCCGAACACCGGCGGCACGCCGCCGACCTACGCGTGCGCAGCGGTCGCTTCGGGCGCGGCCGGATCGCCGTGCACGACGGCCGAGCTGTGCACGGACGGCTTCTGCATCACCAATGACAAGGGCACCGCGGGCTACTGCGCGACCTACTGCGGCGCGGGCAAGCCGCCCTGCCCCTTTGGGACGACCTGCTCGGTGAGCGGCGTGAGCATCTGCCAGAAGACCTGCACCAGCGAGTACGACTGCCCGCCGCTGATGGCTTGCACCAAGGGCGCCAACACCCAATCGAAGATCTGTCAGCTGCCCTAGGGCGACGGACGGCCGGGAGGCGACCGATGGTGCGACTCACCCGCATCTACACCCGCACCGGCGACGACGGCACGACCGGCCTGATCGGCGGCGCGCGCGTAGCCAAGGACGACCTGCGCATCGAGGCGTATGGCACCGTCGACGAGCTCAACGCCGTCATCGGCATGGTCCGCGAGCGCAACCTGAGCGAAGGCCGCGACCCCGAGGCGCGCGATCTTCTCGACCCGCTGCTTGAGCAGATCCAGCAGCAACTCTTCAACCTCGGTTCGAGTCTGGCGACCCGCTTCGAGGACCGCTGGCCCGGCCAACCGTTGATCGGCGCCGAGGACGTCGATGGGCTGGAGGAGGCGATCGACCGGCTCAACGCAGAGCTGCCCAAGCTCAAGAGCTTCGTCTTGCCGGGAGGCGGTCCCGTGGGCAGCGTCCTGCACCTGGCACGGACGGTGTGCAGGCGCGCCGAGCGGGCCACCGTGACGCTGGGGCGGCAAGCGCAGGTGGCCGAGCACGACGTGCACTACCTCAACCGGCTCAGCGACCTGTTCTTTGTGATGTCGCGCTGGGTGGCCAAGCGCCACGGCGAAGGCGAGACGCTCTGGAGCCCGTGACCTCCGCGCACGCTGTGCTACGATGGCGCACGCTCGTGGTCGGCACCAGGGATGGGACCCGAACCATGGTCGAGTTTGCCACTGTTTGACGGTCCGATGAGGTCGCCCATGTCCGCTGACGTGACCCGCACCCTCTTGCACGCCCTCGACTTCGCCGCTCGCCGGCACCGGGACCAGCGACGCAAGGGCGCGCTGGCAGAGCCCTACATCAACCACCCGATCACCGTCGCGAGCCTGCTGGCCGACGCCGGCCTCGGCGACGATCTCGTGCTGATCTGCGGCGCGCTTTTGCACGACACCGTCGAAGACACCGACGCGACGCTCGACGACGTGCAGGGCGAGTTCGGCGACGACGTCGCGTCGTTGGTGGCAGAGGTAACCGACGAGAAGGGCCTGTCGGCGTCCGAGCGACGCAGGGCGCAGATCGCCCAGGCGGGCACCTTGTCGCGACGCGGTCGCCTGCTGAAGATCGCCGACAAGATCTCGAACCTGCGCGACCTGCTGGTCAAACCACCGACACGCTGGACCGACGCCCGCAAGCTGGAGTACGTGCGATGGGCGTACGAGGTGTGGGAGGCGATCCGCGGCGAGAGTCCGATGCTGGACGCCCTTTTTGAGGACGTCTACGCCGACGGCATGGCGACGTTCGGCAGCGACGAAGACGACTGACCCGGATGATGCTGTCGGCACACCACAACCGGCACGCCGCAACCGGCACGCCGCAACCGGCACGCCGCAACCGGCACGCCGCAACCGGCACAGCGCGGCCGCGCCACAGAGTCTGCCAGGCGATCACGCGCGGCGCCGAATGAACCGCCACAAACAACCGATCGTTCGACAGGGATGGCTCGGTGTGTCGTCGATTTTCGTGACAGCGTGCACCAGATGGGGCGACCATCGGCGCGACGGCGGCTCGCGACCGCTGGCGACAGTTACATCACCGACAATACGATAGTTTACTCCGTGTCGCGGCCCCGAAACCGGAGCCGGATCGACACGACCAGGGCGCCCGCACCGCCACAGAGCCTGGCCTCGCGCCGGTGAATGGTGTGGGCCACGAAACCGAAGAACAAAAATCGGGCTTGCATCGTCGCGCTTGTTGCGGCAAATGCGAGGCGATCGCGTGCGGGCCCCGAGGGTCTGTTCGGACGGTTGGTTCCGCTTGTATCCGCTGCCCCGTGCAGCGCCCGTGTCGACCCGCTGAGCGAGGAAACCAAGCGCGACACCAAGGGAGCGCGCCCACCTGCCAGCCTGCCACAGCCCGTGGCTCCAAGGAGAAACCGATGCGCGTAGACCTCAAGAACAAATCCTCCTGGCGAACCACCCCGAGCCTTGGCGGCGTGGGCGCGTTGCACACGTCTGGCCGTTTCCTCGGCGCGTCGGAGGATTGGGACGAAGACGAAGACGAGGAAGACGAAGACGAAGAAGACGAAGAAGAGGACGAAGAGGACGAAGAGGACGAAGAAGACGAAGAAGAGGACGAGGACGAAGAGGAAGAAGACGATGACGAGATTGAGAAGGAGCTGAACTTCGACGATGAGTTTGTCGACGAAGACGACGAGGAAGACGAAGAAGAGGACGTGGCGACCGGCCGCCCGAAGGCCGGCGCGAAGAAAGGCCAAGACGAAGACGAGGAAGAAGGAGAGGTCGAGGACGACGAGGACGACGACAAGCTCCTGGATCGTCTCGCCGCGACCGCAGATCCCGAAGACGGTGATGTGGATTTCCCGGACGAAGAGACCGACGACTGGTAGCGCTCCGACGACGTCAAGTCGTTCGCGGCCCCCGCGCCAGCCGTCTGCCTTGGGGCGTTCGACGCCCGCCGGGGCCAGCCGTCAGGGCGACGACGCCGGCACACCGGCCGCCGGGCCAGTCGAGCGACGCCAATAGCTGCCAAGCGCTGCCAGCCACCAGGGGTGGCTGTGGACCCAGGTCGAGCGCCAGCCGTGGCCGGTGCCCTCGACCCGCTGCAGGTGGGCATCCATGCCCCGCCCGCGCATGGCCGCGTAGAGCAGCTCGGTGCCCTCGCCAAAGCGGCGCCCCTCGCGGCTGCCGTAGCTCATCAAGAACTGCTGATAGGGCGCACCGAAGCCGCGTTGGACGAGATGGCGCGGATTGACTCGCTCGACAGCGGCCGCGTCGGGCGGAGTCCCGAAGACGTTGCGATACACCTTGCGTCGCGGGCTGTCGGCGACCGCAAACGCCATGTCCGTGGGGCTCATCGCGGCGATGAATCCGAAGAGATCGGGGTGCTGAAGGCCGATCGACAGCGCGCCGAAGCCGCCCATCGAGGCGCCGACGAGGGCGACCTTGCGCGGCTCGCGGGCGACCGGATACATGCGCCGAACCGCGTCGAGGTAGAGATCGACGACCATGTCGCCATAGCGGTGGCGGCCGTCCGCCCAGTTTGACCAGTAGCCAGAGCGTCCCGACGGCATCAGCACGATGCATGGCGGCAGCTTGCCGCTGGCGATGGCCTCGTCGATCAAGTTATGGATGCCACCGAGGGTGAGCCATCCATGTGGGCCACCGCCCAGCCCATGCAGGACGACCATCAGCGGGTACGTGCGGCCCGGTTCGAGTGGCTGGGGCGGCAGGTAGACGAAGTACTTGAACGGCCGACCGAGCTCCCACGCGCGCAGGTAGTGCACACGCAGGCGGGCGCGCTGTGCGGCGGTGGTCACATCGACGATC